>NZ_JBFUJP010000003.1:0-162848 GCF_056401315.1 Rhodococcus sp. P4_F5
GGGTACGACCTGCTGGCCGCGTGCCTGCGGTCTGGACTGCCCGTCGGCACAGCCGCGGCGGCGGTGGCGCCCACCAGCCCGGAACCGCTCGGCGGCGCGCTCGACTCGGCGGCGAGCCTGYTGGCGCTGGGCGCCGACCCCGAGGTCGCCTGGGCCAGGGCCGCCGCGGACCCGGACACCGAGGTGTTGGCCCGGATCGCCCGGCGGTCCGCCCGCTCGGGCGCGTCCCTCGCCGCGGCCATGGCGGAACTCGCGGCCGAGCGGCGGGTGGCCGTCGAGGACCGCGGGGTGGCGGCCGCGGAACGGGCCGGCGTGCTGGTCAGCGGTCCGCTCGGGCTGTGCTTCCTGCCCGCCTTCCTGTGCCTGGGCATCGTTCCCGTAGTTGTCGGACTGGCGTCGCGGGTAGTGGGCGAGGGGCTGTTGTGAAGGCGGGTCGGAAACTCCGTCGCGGAGACGCCGTGACGGTCACGGAGAAGGGGGAAGGCATTGTTGGCCAAGGGGATTCGAGAACTTCGCACGCGTCTGTTGCTGGCCGCGGCGGCCGAGGAGGGGATGTCGACCGCGGAGTACGCGATCGGCACGATCGCCGCGGCAGCCTTCGGTGCGGTGCTGTACGCGGTCGTCACCGGCGACTCGATCGTGACGGCGCTGACCGGCATCATCGACAAGGCGCTCAACACCGCGGTCTGAGGTGGGCCGGCGAGAACGGCGCCGGGGGAAGGGGAGAGCGGGGTGCGGTGACGGTGGAGGCGGCCCTGGCGCTCGCCTCGATCACCGTGGTGGTGGTCCTGTGCCTCGGCGCGATCCTGGCGGTGTCGGCACACGTGCGGTGTGTCGACGCCGCGCGGGAGTCGGCACGGCTGGTGGCGCGCGGCGACCGGGACGAGGCCGTCCCGGCGGCATTACGGATGGCGCCGCGGGGCGCGCGGGTGGAACTGCGCGAGGAGGGCGGGTACGTGACGGCGACGGTCACCACGACCGTCGCGCTGCTGCCCCTGGTGCGCATCTCCGCGGATGCCGTGGCCGCGCTGGAGGAATTGGCCTCGGTGGATACGGATACCGGACCGGGCCGCGAGCCGGGCGGCGGCCGGTGACCGCCGGGCGGCGGTCGGTCGCGTCGGGCGAGCGAGGTGCGGCGACCGTCGTCGCCTGCCTGGCGATGCTGGCACTGGTCTCGGTGGCCGTCCTGGTGGTGAGCCTGGGCTCGGCGGTGTCGGCGCGGCACCGCGCCCAGTCCGCGGCGGACCTCGGCGCACTCGCGACCGCGGCGGCGCTGGGGCGGGGACAGCAGGCGGCCTGCGCGGCGGCGGACGACATCGCGGGCCGCATGCACGCGCGCGTCCGCGAGTGCCGGACCGAGGGCTGGGACGCGGTGGTGACGGTCGCGGTGACGGCGCCGCTGGTGGCCGTGGGACCGGGCGAGGCGGTGGCCGCCGCGCGGGCGGGTCCGGTGGACTGACGCGCGGCCTGGGGTGCGCGATCGGGCGGTGCCACTGCCCGCGCGTCGAGCGTCCGACGGGCAACACGGGCCGATCACCGTTACCGCCGGGTACGGGCAATGGCAGGATTCGCAGCGTGACGACCACGGACCGACCCGCGACGCGCCTGCGTTCCTGGCTGCTCGCGGACATCACCGAGGAGCCTGCAGGGCACCAGGGTCCGTTCCGGTCGCCGCCGAAGGAAGAGCACAAACACCCCTGGTGGAAGGTGATGTGCCTGACCGGAGTCGACTACTTCTCCACCCTCGGTTACCAGCCGGGCATCGCGGCGTTGGCGGCCGGCGTGCTGTCCCCGCTGGCGACGCTGGTCCTGGTGGCGTTGACGTTGCTGGGGGCGCTGCCGGTGTACCGCCGCGTCGCGGCGGAGAGTCCCCGCGGCGCGGGTTCCATCGCGATGCTGGCCCGGTTGCTGCCGCGCTGGGGCGGGAAGATCTTCGTCCTGGTGCTGCTCGGGTTCGCCGCGACCGACTTCATCATCACCATGACCCTGTCCGCGGCCGACGGCGCCGCGCACCTGGTGGAGAACCCGTTCGCTCCCGAGGCCCTGCAGGGCCGGAACCTGCTGGTCACGCTCGTGCTGCTGGGCCTGCTCGCGGCCGTGTTCCTCAAGGGCTTCGCCGAGGCGATCGGGATTGCGGTGGCGCTGGTCGGGGTGTACCTGGCGCTGAACCTGGTGGTCATGGTCGCCGGGCTGTGGCACGTGGCGACCGCACCGTCGCTGGTCACGGACTGGACGTCGGCGATGACCACCCAGCACGGCAGCCCGTGGATGATGATCGCGATCTCGCTGCTGGTCTTCCCGAAGCTGGCGTTGGGCCTGTCCGGGTTCGAGACCGGCGTCGCGGTGATGCCGCAGATCAACGGGGATCCCTCCGACACCGACTCGGCGCCGCGCGGCCGCATCCGGGGTGCCCGTCACCTGCTGACCACCTCGGCCCTGATCATGAGTGCCTTCCTCGTCGTCAGCAGTTTCATCACCACGGTGCTGATCCCCGCGAACGAGTTCGAGGCCGGCGGTGCGGCGAACGGTCGTGCCCTGGCCTACCTGGCCCACGAGTACCTCGGCAACGTGTTCGGCACGGTCTACGACGTCAGCACCATCGCGATCCTGTGGTTCGCCGGGGCCTCCGCAATGGCGGGGCTGCTGAACCTCGTCCCCCGGTACCTGCCCCGGTTCGGGATGGCGCCGGACTGGGCCCGGGCGGTGCGGCCCCTGGTGCTGGTGTTCGCGGCCGTCGCATTCGGCATCACCTGGTACTTCGATGCCAGCGTCGACGCGCAGGGTGCCGCCTACGCCACCGGCGTACTGGTCCTGATCACCTCCGCCGCGGTGGCCGTCACCATCTCGGCGCATCGCCGGGGCCAGCGCCGTAAGTCGGTCGGCTTCGGCGTCGTCGCGGCGATCTTCCTCTACACCACCGTGGCGAACGTCTTCGAACGTCCCGAGGGCGTGCAGGTCGCGACGTTGTTCATCCTGGCGATCCTGTTGGTGTCCTTCGCGTCCAGGTTCCAGCGTGCCTTCGAGTTGCGGGCGGAGTCGGTCAGCTACGACGCCACCGCATGGCAGTTCGTCGAGGAGGCGGCCCGGGGCACCATCCACATCGTCGCCCACGACGCGCGGGAGCGGGACTCCGCGGAGTACCGGCGCAAGGCCGCGGAACAGCGCAGGGAGAGCCACCTGCCCGAGGACCAGCCGATTCTCTTCCTGGAGGTGAACGTCCGGGACTCCTCGGAGTTCGCCACCAAGCTGCGGGTGCACGGCCGGCAACGGGACGAGCACCGGATCCTGTGGGTCAACAGTGCGGTCATCCCGAACTCGATCGCGGCGATCCTGCTCGACATCCGGGACCGGACGGGTTCGGTTCCGCACGTGTACTTCGAATGGACGGAGGGCGATCCGATCGCCAACCTGTTGCGATTCCTGTTCATCGGGCAGGGGGAGGAGGCGCCGGTGACCCGCGAGGTGCTCCGACGGGCCGAATCCGACCCGTCCCGTCGACCGCACGTCCACGTGGGGTGATGTAAGACCATGCGCGTTGACGGACAAGACATCCCGGTGCACGGCAGCCTGCTGCAGCCGCTGCGCCGGCGAACCAACGACCAGGTACGAGTGGTCGTCGCGGCGGTCTGCGTGATCGCCGTGGTGGTGGTCTCGCTGGTCACCCGCGGCCGCTGGGAGTCGGTCGAGTCGTCGATCTCCGACCTCATCGGGGTGGCGTCCCCGGACCTGTCCAACCGGTTCTACTCGTTCTACGGTGCGGCGATCGTGGCGCTGCCGTTCGCCATCCTGGTGGGGATCGTGGTGGGTCGACGCTGGAAGCTGCTGGCCGGCTACGCCGCCGCCGCCCTGATCGCGGGGGTGGCGCTGTCCTTCACCGGGGACGGGGTCGCGGCGCCGAAGTGGCACCTGGACCTCAGCGCCCATCTGGACACCTTCCTCTCGCAGTTCCTCGACGACTCGAGGTGGATCGCGATGCTGGCCGCGGTGCTCACCGTGTGCGGGCCGTGGTTGCCGGTGCGGTGGCGCCGGCTGTGGTGGATCCTGCTCCTGGGCTTCGTGCCCATGCACCTCTTCGTCAGCGCCGTCGTCCCGGCCCGGGCGATGCTGGGCCTGACGGTCGGGTGGTTCGTCGGAGCCCTGGTGGTGCTGTTCGTCGGCACTCCGGCGCTCGAGGTCCCGGTGGATGCGGCCGTACGGGTGCTCGGCCGCCGCGGCCTGAAGGTTCGGGAGCTGTCCGTGCTCAGCCCGGCCGGGCCGGGGCCACTGGTGCTCTCGGCGCGGTGCCGCGTCGAGCAGTCCGGCGAGCGCGACGCCGGCGGCCCGGACCTGTTCGGTACCGCCGGCCGCCTCCCGGGCTGGACGGCGGTGGCCACCGACACCCAGGAGCAGGTGGTGGTCGAGCTGTACGGCCAGCACCAGCGCAGCGAGGGCCTGGTCAGGCAGGTGGGACGCTGGCTCACCTTCCGCAGCTCCGAGACGCCGGCACCGTTTGCGTCACTGCGCCGTTCGGTCGAACACCGGGCCCTGATGGCGACCGCCGCCGGGGCGCTCGGGGTGTCCTCCAGCGCGCCGACAGCGGTGGCGGTGCTGGACCGCGGCTGGATGCTCTACGCCCACACAGAGCCGTACGGGACGGTGGTCGACGGCCACGACCCCGGCGGCCTCGACGTGGTGTGGGAGGGGCTGCACCGGCTGCACAGCAGCCAGATCTCGCACGGCGACCTGCGTCCGGAGAACATCCGGACCGAGGCGGGCGGCGCACTGTTCGACGGCTTCTCGCGGTCCGAGGTCGGGGCGTCCGACTCGGCGATCCTCTCCGACGTCGCGCAACTGCTGCTCGTGACCGCCGGCCTGTTCGGGGTGGCCCCGGCGGTACGGGCGGCCATCGCGTCGGTCGGCGCCCCGAAGGTGATCGCGGCGTCCGGCCGGCTCACCCGTTCGGCGATGCCGAGCCGGATCCGTGGCGCGGTGCCCGACGCGAAGGAGCTGATGGCGGCGACCCGGCTGGAGGTCCGCACGCAGACCAATTCCGGCGAGATCAGGGCCGAACAGGTCACCCGCTTCACCCGCAACCAGCTGATCCAGTTGGTGCTGCTGATCGGCCTCGTCTACGTCGCCTACCCGTTCGTCAGCCAGGTGCCGACCTTCATCACCGAACTGCAGTCGGCGAACTGGTGGTGGGCGCTGCTGGGCCTGGTGGTCTCGGGGCTGACGTACGTCGGGGCGGCCGCGGCGCTGTGGGCGTGCGCCAGCGAGACCGTCAGCTTCCGGCACCTGACGATCATGCAGTTCGCCAACACCTTTGCCGCCACCACCACCCCGGCGGGAGTCGGCGGGCTCGCGCTGAGCGCGCGGTTCCTCCAGCACAACGGCCTCGGCGGGGTGCGGGCGACCGCGGCGGTCGCACTGCAGCAGACCGTGCAGGTGGTCACCCACATTGTGCTGCTGGTCGTCTTCAGCATCGCCGCCGGCCGCAACGCCGACCTGTCGCACTTCATCCCGAAGGGGACGGTGCTGTACCTGATCGCCGGCCTGCTGCTCGGGGTCGTCGGCACGTTCATGGTGGTGCCGAAGCTGCGCCGCTGGCTCCGCGAGGACCTGCGTCCGCAGATCGCGGACCTGACGGTCGAACTCCTCGACCTGGCCCGCGACCCGTGGCGGTTCCTGCTCATCGTCGCCGGCTGCGCGGGCACCACTCTCGGTGCGGCGCTGGCACTGTGGGCGAGCGTCGAGGCCTTCGGCGGGGGCGCCACGTTCATCACCGTCACCATCGTCACCATGATCGGCGGCACGCTGGCGTCCGCGGCGCCGACCCCGGGCGGCGTCGGCGCCGTCGAGGCCGCGCTGATCGGTGGTCTGGCCGCGTTCGGTGTGCCCGCCAGTGTCGCGGTGCCGTCGGTCCTGCTCTACCGCGTGCTCACCTGCTGGCTGCCGGTGTTCGTCGGCTGGCCGATCCTGCACTGGCTGCAGCGCAACGACCTGATCTGACCCGCTGCGGCCGCTCCCCAATGTCACATCGGGTATCCCGGGGACCCCCAATGTGACATTGGGGACCAGCGGGGCGGGTCAGCAGATCGAGTCGAGCACTGCGGACAGCAGCCGGACGGCGCCGTCCTTGTCGAGCGGGTTGTTCCCGTTGCCGCACTTGGGCGACTGCACACACGACGGGCAGCCGGCGGCGCACTCGCACGAGGCGATGGCGTCGCGGGTGGCGCGCAGCCACGGCGTCAGCTCGGCGTGACCGCGGTCGGCGAACCCGGCCCCACCCTGGTGTCCGTCGTAGACGAACACCGTCGGCAGCCCGGTGTCCGCGTGCAGCGCCGTCGAGACCCCGCCGATGTCGCCGCGGTCGCAGGTTGCCACCAGCGGCAGCAGGCCGATGGCGGCGTGCTCGGCGGCGTGCAGCGACCCCGGGAACCGGTCCGCCGGGATCCCCGCGCGTTCCATCAGTTCCGGTGTCACCGTGTACATCACGGCCCGGGTGTGCAGGCGCTGCGGCGGCATGTTCAACTCCACGGCGTCGAGGACCTCGCCGGACGGCAGCCGGCGCAGGTACCCGACCACCTGGTGGGTCACCTCCACCTCGGTGAGCGCGACCGTGACCGGGCCGTGCTCGCTGCTGTCGAGCACGGCGGTGACCACGATGTCGGTGTTCTCCCGTGCGCTGGTGCTCCATTCGGGGGTCTCGGCGTGCACCAACGCCAGCCCGTTCTCGAGGTCGAGGCTGTCCACCACGAACGACTCGCCCTGGTGCAGGTGCACCGCGCCGGGGTGCGCGGTCGCGGGGGCGCGGCCCCCGTCCACGGTGCCCAGCATCCGGCCGGACTGTGCGTCGACGATCGCCACCTGCAGTCCGATTCCGCCCCGGATGTCCACGGACGCATGGGGGTTGGAGTCGGCGGTGACGAACCAGCCGTGCGCCCGGCGTCGGATCAGTCCCTGCGCGGCGAGGTCGGTGAGCACCTCCAGCGCACCCAGTTCCGCGACCTCGGCATCGCTGAGGGGCAGCTCCAGCGCGGCGCAGAGCAGTTGCGGGCCGAGGACGTACGGGTTGGACGGGTCGGTGACGGTGGCCTCGACCGGCTTGTCGAGCAGGGCGGCGGGATGGTGCACCAGGTAGGTGTCGAGCGGGTCGTCACGGGCCACCAGCACCACCAGCGAGCCCTGGCCGCGGCGGCCGGACCGTCCGGCCTGCTGCCAGAACGACGCCACCGTGCCGGGGAACCCGGCCACCACCACGGCGTCGAGTCCGGCGATGTCCACCCCGAGTTCGAGCGCGTTGGTGGTGGCCGCGCCGAGCAGGGTGCCGTCGGCCAGCGCCGCCTCGAGTTCGCGGCGGTCCTCGGCCAGGTAGCCGGCCCGGTACGCGGCCACCCGCTCGGCGAGCTCCGGGTCCACCTGCGCCAGAAGGTGTCTGGTGTTCATCGCGGTCAGTTCGGCGCCGCGCCGGGAACGGACGAAGGTGAGGGTGCGGGCCCCCTCGATCATCAGGTCCGCCATGATCCGGGCGGCCTCGGTGCCCGCCGCACGCCGCACCGGCGCGCCGTTCTCGCCGGTCACCTCCGCGAGCAGCGGGGGCTCCCACAGGGCGACGGTCCGCGGCCCGTGCGGCGACCCGTCCGTGACGACCTGCTCGCAGGGGGCGCCGATCAGCCGGGCTGCGGCGGACCCGGGGTCGGCGGTGGTTGCGCTGGCCAGGATGAACACCGGGTCGGCGGCGTAGCGGCGGCAGATACGCCGCAGCCGGCGCAGCACCAGTGCCACGTTGGATCCGAAAACTCCACGGTAGGAGTGACATTCGTCGACCACCACGTAGCGGAGGTTCCGGAAGAAGTGGGCCCAGCGCTGGTGCGCGCGCAGCATCCCGATGTGCAGCATGTCCGGGTTGGTGAACACCCAGCGGGAGTTGGCGCGCACCCACTGCCGGACCTCGGCGGGGGTGTCCCCGTCGAAGGCGTTGGGGTAGATGTCCGCCAGTGACTCCGCGGCGTCGCACAGTCCGGATGCGGACCGGATCTGGTCCGCACCAAGCGCTTTGGTGGGGGAGAGGTAGAGGGCGGTGGCGCGCGGATCCGCGGCGAGGGCGGTGAGGATCGGCAGCTGGTAGGCCAGCGACTTGCCCGACGCGGTCCCGGTGGCCACGACCACGTGCGAGCCGGCCGCGGCGTGCGACGCGGCGTCGGCCTGGTGGGTCCACGGCAGCTCGATCCCGCTCGCGCGCAGCGCGCCGACCACGTCCGGGTCCGCCCACGACGGCCACTGCGCGTACTGGGAGTCGCGGGCGGGCAGGTCGGCGACGTGGGTCAGCGGGTGCTCCCCGCCGGGGGTGCCGGCGAGCACTCGGTCGAGCAGTGTGCGCCCGAAGTTGCCCGCTGCGGGGACCGGTGAGCTCACTGGGTACTCCGAGTTCGTTCGTCGACGCGGCCACACCTGTACGGACCTGGGGTTTTTAATGCTACTGGTGCGGCGGAAGCGCATTCGCGCGAGGTGGACGGAAACTGTCGGCCGCGTAGTTTGTCCGCCGTTACCAGTTAGTAGTCAAAATCAAGATCATTTCTTTATGTGATTTAGGCTGTCGCACTCGCGAGAAGCGTGGTTGACTGTCGATCGGTCGCAGCTTCTGTGTTCGTGTACGCGCTCGCAGGATCGATGTTGCGAGCGCCGTCTCGATGCTTTTCCTCGGGGGGATATCAGCCTGCGGAAGTCACCGGTACTGCGGTCGGAACCGGCCCGGCAGGCAGTGAGCGCCGTCTGCCGCATCCGGTGTTAGAAAGAGAAGGAATAGCATGGCACAGGGCACTGTGAAGTGGTTCAACGCGGAAAAGGGCTTCGGCTTCATCGCCCCCGAGGACGGCTCCGCTGACGTCTTCGTCCACTACTCCGAGATCCAGGGCAGCGGCTTCCGCACCCTCGAGGAGAACCAGCGCGTGGAGTTCGAGGTCGGCCAGGGCACCAAGGGTCCCCAGGCGACCGGCGTTCGCGCGGTCTGATTCGTCAGTACCTCAACACGGATCGAACTCGTCCCCCGTCGCCGGAAGGCGGCGGGGGACGAGTCCTTTCCGGGCGCAATCCAGGGCAACGCTTCGGCCAATCCCGCATCTCTTTGACCAATCCGTAAACGTCTGACCATTTTCGTTGCGGCAAAGGGGAATTAGCTTCGATGTCAGGACTACTGTCTGATTCTGTGAACCAGTTGTCCTTCTTCTCTGCCGACACGGACGCGCCCGACGTGCGCGACCTCGGCGGACTGCTGGCCGCGCAGGGGCAGGCGGCCGCGGCGGCGGACCGGGCCAGGGTGTCGGTGGTCGTCGACGCGCAGTGGCGCGCCGAGGCGATCGCGGAACTGATCGAGGAGGCCGGACTGGCCGCCGAGCTGACCCGATCCGACGAGGGCAGCCCGCTGGTGCGGACGGCCTCGGTCCCGGAGCTCCTCGCGCTGGCGACCGACTGGACCAAGGGCGCGGTGAAGGCGGTGCCGGCGGGATGGATCCCCGGGCCGCGCGCGCTGCGGGCGTGGACGCTGGCCGCCGGGCACACCGAGGCGGACGGCGAGCGCTTCGTGCTGGGACTGGACCCGCACGCCCCAGACACCCACGCGGTGCTCGCCCAGTCCCTGATGCGGGCCGGCATCGCACCCACTCTGATGGGCACCCGTGGCGGTCACCCGGGACTGCGGGTGGTGGGGCACCGTCGGCTGCAACGGCTGGTCGAGAACGTCGGGCAGCCGCCTGACCGGCCGGAGGCGCGCGGCGCGTGGCCGCGGGTGTAGAAAGTCGACACGGGATTGATCTGCAAGGATGGGGCACGCGGTGTGTCACTGTTAGTACTTGACACGTGATCGCCCATTCGAGTCGAGGAAGGTGCAGGCAGCAAGGTGGCAGCTCGGGATAAGGACACGGCGGGGGACTCCTCGACCGGCCAGACGCGCCGTCTCGTGATCGTCGAGTCGCCGACCAAGGCCCGCAAGATCGCCCCATATCTGGGCAAGGACTACGTCGTCGAGGCGTCGGTGGGACACATCCGTGACCTGCCGCGCGGGGCCGCGGACGTGCCGGCGAAGTACAAGGGCGAGCCCTGGGCGCGGCTGGGCGTCAACGTCGACCAGGACTTCGAGCCGCTCTACGTGGTGAGCCCCGACAAGAAGTCGAAGGTCGCCGAGCTCAAGAGCCTGCTCAAGGACGCCGACGAACTCTTCCTCGCCACTGACCCCGACCGCGAGGGCGAGGCCATCGCCTGGCACCTGCTCGAGACGCTCAAGCCGAAGATCCCGGTACGCCGGATGGTCTTCCACGAGATCACCAAGCCCGCCATCCTGGCCGCCGCCGAGGACACCCGCGAGCTCGACCAGGACCTGGTCGACGCGCAGGAGACCCGCCGCATCCTCGACCGCCTCTACGGCTACGAGGTCAGCCCGGTGCTGTGGAAGAAGGTCATGCCCCGGCTGTCGGCCGGCCGCGTGCAGTCGGTGGCCACCCGCGTCATCGTGCAGCGCGAACGCGAGCGGATGGCGTTCCGGTCCGCGGAGTACTGGGACATCTCCGCGACCCTCGACGCCGGCGCCGAGGCCAGCCCCCGCAGCTTCGGGGCCCGGCTGGTCAGCGTCGACGGCGCGCGGGTCGCGTCCGGCCGCGACTTCGGCGCGGACGGCGCGCTCAAGTCCACCGGCGTCACCGTGCTGGACGAGGCCAAGGCCCGTCGGCTCGCCGACGCGCTGCACGGCGTCGACCTGACGGTCTCGTCCGCCGAGGCCAAGCCGTACACCCGCAAGCCGTACCCGCCGTTCATGACCTCGACGCTGCAGCAGGAGGCGGCCCGCAAGCTGCGGTTCTCCTCCGAACGCACCATGCGCACCGCGCAGCGGCTGTACGAGAACGGCCACATCACCTACATGCGTACCGACTCGACGACGCTGTCGTCGTCGGCGATCGACGCGGCCCGGGCCCAGGCCACCGAGCTCTACGGCGCCGAGTACGTGAGCCCCTCGCCGCGTCAGTACACCCGCAAGGTGAAGAACGCGCAGGAGGCACACGAGGCGATCCGCCCCGCCGGCGACGTCTTCGCGACCCCGGGACAGCTGCACAGCCAGCTCGGCACCGACGAGTTCAAGCTCTACGAGCTGATCTGGCAGCGCACCGTCGCCTCGCAGATGCAGGACGCGCGCGGCACCACGCTGACGCTGCGCATCACCGGCATCGCGGGAACTGGCGAGGAGGCCACCTTCTCGGCGTCCGGTCGGACCATCACGTTCGCGGGCTTCCTCAAGGCGTACGTGGAGAGCGTGGACGAGGAGGCCGGCGGCCAGTCCGACGACGCCGAGTCCCGGCTGCCGGTGCTGGTCGCGGGGCAGGCCGTCACGGCCACCAAGCTGGACCCGGACGGCCACACCACCAACCCGCCGGCCCGTTACACCGAGGCTAGCCTGATCAAGACGCTCGAGGAGCTCGGCATCGGCCGGCCGTCCACGTACGCGTCGATCATCAAGACCATCCTGGACCGCGGCTACGTCTACAAGCGCGGCAGCGCGCTGGTGCCGGCGTGGGTGGCGTTCGCGGTAATCGGTCTGCTGGAGGCGCACTTCGGCCGGCTGGTGGACTTCGACTTCACCGCAGGCATGGAGGACGACCTCGACGAGATCGCCGGTGGACGCGAACAGCGCGGAAACTGGTTGTCCGGCTTCTACTTCGGCGGTGAGCACGGCGCCGAGGGTTCGGTGGCTCGCTCCGGCGGCCTGAAGAAGATGGTCGGCACGAACCTCGAGGACATCGACGCCCGCGAGGTCAACTCGATCCGGCTCTTCGACGACTCCGAGGGCCGCGAGGTGCACGTGCGGGTCGGCCGGTTCGGGCCGTACCTCGAGCGCATGGTCGTCAATCCCGATGACCCCGAAGGTGATCCGATCTCGCAGCGGGCGAACCTGCCCGACGACCTGCCGCCGGACGAGCTCACCCCGGAGTACGCCGAGAAGCTGTTCGCCACCCCGCAGGACGGTCGCAAGCTCGGCGTGGATCCGCTGACCGGGCACGAGATCGTCGCCAAGGAAGGGCGTTTCGGTCCCTACGTGACCGAGATCCTGCCGGAGCCGGAACCCGAGCCGGAGCCGGACATCGTCCCGGTGCCGGTCGCGGAGACCGCCGACGCGGGTGAGGGCACGGTGAAGACCAAGGCCCCCGCCAAGAAGGCGCCCGCGAAGAAGGCCGCGAAGAAGGCGGACGGACCCAAGCCGCGTACCGGTTCGCTGCTCAAGACCATGGACGTCGCGACGGTGACGCTCGAGGACGCGCTGCGACTGCTCTCGCTGCCGCGCGTGGTGGGCGTCGACCCGGAGTCGAAGGAAGAGATCACCGCGCAGAACGGCCGTTACGGGCCGTACCTGAAGAAGGGCACCGACTCCCGTTCGCTCGCGAACGAGGAGCAGATGTTCACGGTGACCCTCGACGAGGCGCTGAAGATCTACGCCGAGCCGAAGCGTCGTGGCCGGCAGGCCGCGGCCACCCCGCCGCTGCGTGAGCTCGGCAACGACTCGGCGACCGACAAGCCGATGGTGATCAAGGACGGCCGCTTCGGCCCGTACGTCACCGACGGCGAGACGAACGCCAGCCTGCGCAAGGGCGACGAGGTGGAGTCGATCACCGACGAACGGGCGTCCGAGCTGCTCGCGGACCGCCGGGCCCGTGGGCCGGCGCCGAAGAAGGCCACCAAGAAGGCCGCCGCGAAGAAGGCACCCGCCAAGAAGGCGCCGGCGAAGAAGGCCGCGGCCAAGAAGACCGCCGCGACCAAGACGACGGCCGCCGCGACCAAGACGGCCGCCAAGAAGACCGCGGCCAAGAAGGCGCCGGCGAAGAAGTCGACCACGACGGAGTCCTGACCGCGCGCGGGTCGGGCTCGGTCGGTGGCGACCGATAGGCTCGCGGCGTGGCAGGAGTATTCGACAGGCTGGTCGGTCAGGAGCACGTCGAGACGGAGCTGACGGGCGCCGCGACGGCGGCACGCGGCGGCGCGCAGTCCGCGGGTTCGCTGATGACGCACTCGTGGCTGTTCACCGGACCGCCCGGCTCGGGCCGCTCGGTGGCGGCGTTGTGCTTCGCCGCCGCGCTGCAGTGCACCGACGCCGGCGTCCCGGGCTGCGGGCAATGCCACGCCTGCACCACCACCGTGGCGGGCACCCACGCCGACGTGCGCCGGGTGGTCCCCGAGGGGCTGAGCATCAGCGTCGCGGAGATGCGGGCCATCGTGCGCACCGCCGCCCGCCGCCCCAGCACCGGCTACTGGCAGGTGGTGGTGATCGAGGACGCGGACCGGCTCACCGAGGGTGCGGCGAACGCGCTGCTCAAGGTCGTCGAGGAGCCGCCGGAGCGGACGGTGTTCCTGCTGTGCGCGCCGTCGGTGGACCCGCAGGACATCTCCGTGACGCTGCGCTCGCGGTGTCGGCACGTGGCGCTGGTGACGCCGTCGGTCGACGCGATCGCCGGGGTGCTGCGCGAGCGGGACGGACTGGACCCGGAGGCCGCGCGGCTGGCGGCCTCGATCAGCGGGGGACACGTGGGCCGGGCCAGACGGCTGGCCACCGACTCGGAGGCCCGTGCTCGGCGGGACCAGGCCCTGGGCCTGGCGTCCGCGGCCACCCGGCCCGGCACCGCCTACGCGGCGGCCGACGAGCTGGTCCGGGCCGCCGAGGCCGAGGCCAAGGAGATGAGCGCGTCGAGGGACGAGCGGGAGACCGAGGAGCTGCGCACCGCACTGGGCGCGGGCGGCACCGGCAAGGGCGCCGCGGGCGCGCTCCGCGGCTCGGCGGGGGCGCTCAAGGACCTCGAACGGCGGCAGAAGTCGCGGGCGACGCGGACCGGACGCGACAGCCTGGACCGCGCGCTGATCGACCTGGCCGGGCTCTACCGGGACGCGCTGGCCGTCTCGCTCGGCTCGGCCGCGCAGGCGAACCACCCGGACAAGGCGGACCAGGTGCGGAGGATGGCGGCCGCGGGGAGCCCGGAGGCGCTGCTGCGCTGCATCGAGGCCGTGCTGGACTGCCGGGAAGCGCTGGCCGTCAACGTCAAGCCCAGGTTCGCGGTGGCCGCCATGGTGGCCCGGTTGGGCGCGGCGCTGAACTGAGCAAGCCTGGCCGAACGGGCCGGGGTGGGGGTCAATTTTCGTATCCGGGGTCGATGCCGCTAGACTCCTGCTGGTTCGATCGCAAGGTCGGACACGCCGCCTTAGCTCAGTCGGTAGAGCATTTCACTCGTAATGAAAAGGTCGACGGTTCGATTCCGTCAGGCGGCTCCACTCTTGACCTGGCCCTTTCCGCTCGCGCGGGGAGGGCCAGAGTCGTTTCTAGGGGTGATGTTGTCCCGATGTTGTCCCGAGACGGTTTCGGTCCCGGCTCTGCGACGCTTGCGCGAGCACCGTTTCGAGGCCCTGAGCGGCCGCGTGAGCCGTTTCGGCCGTCAGGTGCCCGTACAGGTCTGCAGTGATCCCGATCTGGCTGTGGCGGAGTGTCTTGGACACGACAGCCAGTGGTGCGCCGGAGGCGATCATCAGTGTTGCCGCCAGGTGCCGGAGGTCGTGGAGACGGACCGTAGGTACGCCAGCCAGCTCGGAGAGCTTGTGGAACTCGCGCAACAGGTACTCGGGCCGGATCGGCTCGCCGTTCTCCCGGGTGAACACCAGGCCCGTGTCAGACCAGGCGGTAGTCCACTTGGCGCGGTCGGCAGCTTGCCGTTTGCGTTGCTGCTCGAGGGCAGTCACGACGCGGCCGGAGAGCCCGACGCCGGCGGCCGAGCCCTTCGTCTTGGGTGCGCCGAACGTGAGCTTCCCGCCGACGTAGACGAGAGCTTGCCGAACCTGCAGGACATTGCGCTCGAGGTCGACATCCGACCAGCGCAAGCCGAGGACCTCGCCCCGGCGTAGGCCGGTCCCGATCATCACCTCGAACAGCCCGGCCAGCGGGTCGACTTGCCACGGGGGAGCACCGGCCACCAGGCCCAAAAACTGCACCGCTTGGTCGGCCGTCCAAACCTGCCGTTCCTCGCGCCGAACCTTCGGGGTCGCGACATGCTCAGCGGGGTTGAACCGAAGGCGTCGGCGAGAGACCGCATCGGAGAGCGACGACCGCAGGACCGCAACCACTGCGGCAATCACGGTCGGGCCGCGGCCGTCGACCTCGAGCTTGTCGACCATGTCCGATATGTGGTCGTGGCGGAGATCCTCGAGCGCGAAGCTGCCAATGCTCGGCACCAGCGTCTTGGTGATGTGGTGCCCGTACTGATACCAGGTGCGCGGCGCGAGGTCGTTTCGCCGCGACTTGTGCCACGAGGTGAGCCACTGTTCGACAGTCTCCTTGCCGTCGACCCGGACGCCGGTCTCGATCTTGTCCGTGACGTCTCGCAGTGCCTTCTTGGCCTCACGTTCCGATTTGTAGCCACCCTTGCGGAGCTTCTTGGAGGCTCCGTTGGCCTTGGGGAGACTGACGGCGTAGTACCAGGTGCCGTGTTTGCCGTCCGTCTTGAGCCGCTCGCACGTCGCACCGATCACCTTCTTGGACAGCGGATCCCGGCATCCGCAAGCCCGGTAGGTTCGGCCGGTCATTGGTCTGCGACCGTCCCGCCGAGGGCGCGGATCTTCGCGTTGAGTTCGGCCCGCTTGTACCGCAGTAGTTCGATTGCTTCGCGGGTTGCGCTATCGAGTTCGCCGCCTCGACCGGCGCGGTCGAGTATGTCGGCTACTTGGAGTCGGAAGTTTCCGAGCTCTCGACGCTTCCGAACTTCCCGCATGAGTTCTACGCCTTCGCTGGCCGGCGGAATGACGTAGGCGCCGGCGTTTCGTCTTGTTGGACGCAGGCTGTCGCCGGAGAACCATTGGATTGCCTCATCGCTTGAGCTGTCCGCGCCGGGGAGTGTCTCGACTGGACCGTCTGGTGCGTCGGGGTAGAGGAGTAGCACTGGAGGGACGTCGAGGGCCGCGGCGAGCACGACGAGGTCGGTTACCGGCATCACCTTCCGCTTGCCCGTTTCATACTCCGAGATGGCTGTTCGCGAGATGGGGTGCCCGAGGTCTCGTGTCTGGTCAGACAGCCACTGCGCTGATCGGCCACCGCGCCTAGCTCGAATCTCTTCGCCGATCCGCTGTGTAGCCTCCGCTGCCCATGACGTCATATCAGTCACCGTAGCGGTCTACTTGCAAGGATTCCAGGCGGTGTGTACCGTCGCATTTGTTCCAGTCAGTGCAAGCACTGTTTCGACTGAGAAGCAGTCAATGGAGGCGAAAAGTGAACAAGGACCAACTGCTCGCGCTCGGCGTGAGCACAGACCTGCAGACCGCGTGCGCCGCGCTCGGCATCGGCAAGAGCACCGGATACGCACTCGCGCAACAGGGGAAGTTCCCTACGCGGGTCTTGCGGCTCGGATCGAGGTACGTGATTCCCACTGGCGAGCTGCTCGCGCTGCTGGGGATCGAGGCCGCGTAGCGATGCAGGCCATCAACGAAAACGCCCGCCAGGTGCTCGAACACCGGACGGGCAACGAATCCAACTCCCACCAGGAAGAAGACTCGACCATGACGATACCAACCATTAACCCGAAGACGACGATGGTAGAGCTCGTCCTCGAGGCCCGCCGCCGCGGTCTCCAGATCGGCGAGCTGATCGACGAGGCCCTCGGCGGCTCCCGCATCACCGAGGAGGCCTGAGTCATGGCACACAACGCACTCGGAGTTCAGGTGACCGCTGGCGCAACGAAGCACCTCGGGCAGGTCGTGATCCGGTCCGGTCCGATGACGATGTACCTCGAGCCCGAACAGGCGCACGCCCTTGTTGATCAGATGCAGGCTGCATTGCGCGAACTCGCCGAATCGGCCGCGGCCGAGCTGAGGCGCTGCGAAGACGCGATCCGCACGGACGCCGAACGTCGGGAGGCCCTCGCTTGAGCACCACCGAGCTGATCCTCGCTGCCCTTTTGTGCGGGCAGTCCGTTCTGTGGATTGCCGTGGACTTCCGGAGGTGGCGCACCTAAAAACCGATGCGTGTTCACAGGTCCTGTCCGCATTGCCCTTGAACTCGCCGCGAATTGCAGGCCCGGTCCAACGACTCTGCAAGCCGCAACCCCAGGGGCCGGCCGCCCTCACCCATGAGACCCGGCCCCCGGGGGATCACCAGAAAGGCGATACCCCCTATGGTATCCAATTTCGACCATCCGCCGTTCGACGAGAAGCTCGTCGACGCCGCCGACAAACTCCTCAGTGCCGCACTCCGCGGCCACGCATTCCGGCTCGCCGTCCGCTGCGACGTCTGCGGGACCTGGGTCACCAACCCCGCGTCCGTCCGCCGGCACCGAGGCCCCGTGTGCGCCAAGCGGGCACAGGACGGTGCGGCATGACTCATCCCGAAACCAGGCACATGCTGACCCTCGGGTTCAAGCTCGGACCGCTCGACGGGAAGAAGGCGTTCCTGCCTGGCGGATTCCACGACTTCACCACCGACCGCGAGACCCTCAACCGCCAGGCCCGCAAGTACCCCCACGCCAACTACGGCGGAACCTGCGAAGGCGTCATGGTCCTCGACGAGGACCCCCGCAACGGCGGCAACCTCGACGCCCTCGAGGTGCCCGAGGTGTTCGAGACACTGGTGGTGCGAACCGGCTCCGGTGGCCGGCACGCCTACTTCCGCTACGCAGGGAAGGTCCGCGGCAAGGTCCACGGGCACCCGGGAATCGACCTCAAGACCTGGCGCACCGGATACACCGTGATGCCCGGCTCGGTTCACCCCGACACCGGGAAGCTGTACCGGATCGAACGGAACCTTCCGATCGCAGCCCTCCCACAACTACTGCTCCCGCTTGTAACCCCACCGGCATTCGTACCGCCGGCACCGAGGACCGCCAACCCCGAACGGCGCTCGGACGGCCTGATCCGCACCGTCGCCGAGGCCGTCGGTGGTCGCCGTAACGAGATGACGTTCTGGGCGTTGTGTCGGGCACTCGAACGGGGAGCAGTGGGTGTGTTGGCCGAGATCCGCGACGCCGCTCTGTCGACAGGTCTGACCGAACGCGAGTTTGAAACATGCCTGCGATCTGCCCAGCGGACGACTGGGGTGGCGGCATGAGTGTCACAGTGACGGAACTGCCTGTAGCGGAACAGTTCTGGACTACACGCCCGGTCCTCGAGCACGTCCTCGAATTTGCCCGAGCTCGCCGAGCCGGGCCGTGGTCGGTCCTCGTTGTCGTCCTGGCCCGCGCCATCGCCAGCATCGAGCCGAACGTGACGACCCCGCCGACCGTCGGCGCGGCAATGTCACTGAACCTGTTCGCTGCGCTCGTCGGGGCGTCCGGCTCCGGCAAGGGTGCATCGCAAGGTGCCGGCCGGGCCGCTGTGCAGTTCGTCGACCACAATGGCCGCGCCATCGACACCGATGAGTTCCCGCTCGGCTCCGGTGAGGGCTTGGCGCGGACATTCCGGCCCGCCAGCCTCGACGACGACGAACCCGGAGAACGCACCCGGGCATTGTTCGATGCACCGGAGGTCGACACCCTCACCGCTCTCGGTTCCCGTCAGGGCTCGACGCTGATGCCGGAGCTGCGGAAGTTGTACGCCGGGGAGACATGCGGATTCAACAACGCCTCCAAGGCAACCCGTTCAGTGTTGCCGGCGCATACCTACCGGGCGTGCCTGACCGTCGGTGTCCAGCCCGCCAAGGCTGGCGCACTGATCCACGACGCCGACGGCGGTACCCCGCAGCGGTTCGTGTGGATGCCGGTCGGTGACCCCGAGGCACCCGACACCGCACCGGACTGCCCGCAGCCGTGGACCGTCACGGTTCCACGGTGGGGCAGCGACCGCGCCGAGCTCGTTATCCCGGACACTGCGACGCGGGCGATGGACCGGCACCGTCTCGCGTCGCTGCGGGGTGAAGCTGTAGATCCGCTCGACGGGCACCGGATGTTGACGCGCCTCAAGGTGGCGGCCGGACTGATGGTCCTGGACGGCCGCACGGTCATCGACGAGGAGGACTGGACTCTGGCCGGCGTCATCATGCGGGTATCGGACCGGACCCGCGGCGATATCGAGCGGACCCTCGCCGAGCGCACCAGATCGGCGAACCGGGCTCGGGCCGCGGCAAAGGCCGACGAGGCCGAGATCATCGACGACCGGGCGGCTGAGCGGCTCTGCAACCGAGCTCGAGGGCGACTGATCCGCACTCTCGAACGCCGCGGCACCGCAACCCGCAAGGACCTACGCAACAACCTGGATACCCCGCTGCGGGGCGTATTCGATGCCGTCCTCGCCGACCTCGTGGACGAGTCCGTGATCTACGAGACCGGAGACGGCTACCGGCTTACGGGGTAGGTGGGTAGGTGAATTCACCTACCCCTCGAATGTGCCCCTGACCTGCAAGTAGGTGGGTAGGTGAACAAAACCTACCCACCTACCTAGGTCACCTCCCGTCCACCCCGCCACCTGGGGAAATGGAGAAATCATGGCTAACTGGCCGAAACCCACCGACCTACTCGCCGCGCTCGTCGACCCCCGCCTCGAGGGCGCACTGTGCGCCGGCAAGGCCCCGATGTTCGACGACCAGATCGAAGGCGAAACCGACGAGGACCGCAACCACCGGCTTGGTGCTGCCGCTCGGATCTGCCGCGCCTGTCCCGTCCGCACCGCGTGCAACACCGCCGCCGCCGAACACCAGGCCGTCGGCCTCTGGTCCGGCGAACTCCACACACAGACCTACTTCCACACGCCCCGAAAGGCCACAGCATGACCGAGAACATCATCCCCACCCCGCTGCCCGACAACGTCATGATCGTCGACGACAACGGGGCACCCCTCGCGATGCTCGACCTCGACCAGATGCAGGGCCACTCCATCGCCCTCGCCTACGACATGGCGCAGCACTGCGGAGACCCGGACGCCCTCGACGAGGTGTCCGCGAAGTGGATCGACAAGGTCGGTGTCGACGCCTTCGGATACGTCGCAGCCGGCGCGCTGCGGTTGATGGCCCACAACATCCTCGAACCCACCCTGCAGGCCGTCGACCGGCTCGCCCCGACCCTCAACTACCGGGGGATTCTCGCCGACGCCGCCCGCAACGCCGAGGAGGTTCTACGGTGACCCCACCGATCACGGTCCTGCCCGGTGCGCTCCTACTGACCGGCCCGGCCCTCGACGCTCTCGACTACTGCCTCGGCGTCGCCCGTGCCGCCCGCCGGCGCAACGGAATGCCCGAATCCAACGGCCTGCACGCACTCACGCGAGCCCTGGCCGATGCGGGCCAAAGGGACAGCAGCACAACCGAACCCGTCGACACTGAACCCATCGAACACGTCACCGTCACCGAGGCGGCGCAGATGCTCGGATGCTCCACCCGCACCGCCCGCAGACTCGCACCCCGACTCGGGGGCCGACTGCTCGCCGGACGCTGGGTCCTCGACCACCGCGCCGTCACCGAACATCAGGAAGGAACCGCAGCATGACCGACAGTCCCCGCAGGCAGGCACTCGACTACCTGTCCGCTTGCACCCCCGCCGAACGCGAACAGCTCCTCGCCGACGCCAACCCGAACCGCGCCGACGTAAAGGCCCTCATCGAGGCCGAGCTCACCGCCTCGAGCTCGCACCCGATCGCACTCAACGACAGCACCGGACTCGCCCGCGCCATCGGCGCCGAGCTCGCCGGCCCCATCGACTTCACCCTCTAGGAGACCACCATGTTCGGAGACCCCTTCGCCGACTTCACCACCAAGGTCGACACCGTCGCCACCGCCGGCGGCACCGTACCCGCCAACTACACCAAGCTTGCCGACCGCTGGCGCGACTACTGCAACCTCGAGAACCACAACCAGGCACGCCTCACCGCCGCACTCACTGACCCCAACAGCACCGCAGACCTGGCCCAGCTGCACGCCCTGGCACTCGCCGAGGCAGCCACCCCGATAGCAGCGGCAGATGTCACCAACGCCGCCAAGCGGGCCGTGCTCGCCGAGCTGCGCACCGAGTACGCCAAGGTTGCCCAGCAGAACTACCTCACACTCGCCGCAGCATTCGATGACACAGCCGCGAAGTTCACCAAGGCTGCAGCGATCGTCGATCCTGAGGCTTCTGCAGACGCGATGGTCACTGCGGGTGAGCGAGAGCGGAAAGCCTGGACTCAGGCCGCGCTCGCCGCAGTCGACCTCACCACCAAGGTGTCAGCTCTGGTCTCAGCCGCGAGCCTCGCCGGAGCTGGCATCACCACCCATGACACGCATCTTCCCCTCCTGGTCGACACCGAGGGGCACCACCGCCGCCGAGTGTGGGAGGCATGGGACAACACCGACGGCCGCACCGGACGATGGGGCGCACTGGTCGCAGCGGGCGTCATGATCCGCACGGCAGGGCTCGACGATTACACCCCGTACCGTCGGCCCAAGCCGATGGAAGAGACCTGGGTCAGAGGCGAGTTCGGACACCAGCGCGTGATGGTCGACCCCGAAGACATGGCCAGCACAACCCGCTGACCCACAAACTCCCGCTGACCGTCAGCAGCGGTGAGCCTCGAGCGGGCCGCGCCTCACTGTGCCGAGGTGTGGCCCGCTCGGAGGATCTGCACACCCAGGGGGGAGGGGGGGTCGAACAGCCTCACGCCGCACCTCAGGTCATAGGCGAATGCCCCCTCCGGAACCTGAACCAAACCGACCTACACCAATCAAGAGGAGGCCCACCGTGGCCGAACTGAAGCCCCCACGCGGTCTACGGACCGCCGGCAAACGACTGTGGACGGACACGCTCGCGACGTTCGAGCTGGCTGAGCACGAGCGCGCTCTATTGCTCCAGGCTTGCCGTACCGCCGATGCACTCGACTCGCTGCAGTCAGCCCTCGACCGTGACGGAGTGCTGAACGAGTCCTCGCAGGGCGTTCGGGTGCATCCCGCATTGCCTGAGCTGAGGCAGCAGCGGATCACGTTCGCCCGCCTGGTCGCTGCCCTCGGGTTGCCGGCCGGCGAGGAGGAGGCAGCGCCGCAGCGCCGCTCGACCCGCGGTGTGTACGGGATTCAGGGGGCCGTGTCGTGAAGCGCCGAACTGTGACCGCCGGCCAGCCGCCCGCGGAGTTGCTCGACTACATGCTGTGGTGTGAGCGGCAAGGCCATGTCTGGCATGAGGAGGGTGTGTACGGGATGTGGTGCGCTGCCCGTGAAGCGTGGTCTGTGGCCAATGGTTGGCCTGGCGGGGACGCCATTCGGGCACAAGAGGAAGTCGTGGTCTCGACGCCCGATGCTCCGTGGGATCAGTCCAAGATCTGATGCGGAGGCTAGGCCGCATCGGGCCCCGAATGTCGGTGCCCAGCCCTACACTGAGCGTCCGCAGCCGAGGGGAGCAGCGGGGGGTCATAGACAGGAGGGGTTGCCATGCGTACCGCACTGGCGTTCATAGCTGCGTTCCTGGCTCTCGCGTTCATCGCCAGCTATTGGAAAGTGCTGCTCGGTGGTGCTGTTCTCGTGGCCGTGATCGTGGCTGCCGTGATGGGTGTCAGCACGCTTGTGGACAAGCGCCGTGATCGGGTGCGTCAGCAGCGAGGGAAAGACGCGGCTCTGGGGATTCGCGCGCAGGCTCAGCACGAGCAGTACCTCGCTGGCGATAGCCGCGGGTTGTACGGCAACTACCGGCCGGCGTCGCTCGACTGATCTGCTTCGGACCACCGGTCAATCTGTGGTTGCGCACCGCTGCATGGCGGCGTGTGGGTGACGGCGCCGCACTCACGGCAGGCGTGGGTGCGGTGCCCGAGTCGCGGCGAGCAGGCGCAGGCTTCCCATCCGACGAGGCAGCGGTTCGGCCCGAGCAGATGCCCATTCGGGCAGTAGTTCGGGGCTGGCTCGATGTAGGTGGACATACTCCGAGCGTAGGACGATTCGCACGCTCGTTCGATAGCCGATACCCTGGATGATGCGGGCCGCGGAGGGAAGCCGCGGCCCGCGTATACGAATCTGCTCGCGGTCCGCAGTGAATACGGGGGTTAGTCGGTGAGCTGGACCTTTCCGAACGTCGCCCTGAGAACGTCAAGCTGGCGAACGGTAAGAGGCTTTGCGCGGCTCATGGTTTCGTCGAGCCAGGCCTGCATGGCGGGCGTCCAGGCAACATCTTTGTCCACGTCCTGACGGTATCGAATGCGAGTGAGGTGGGGGCTATTTCGTTCCCAGTTCGCGCAGCTCGGAGACGACCCGGTCGAGCGCGTCGAGCACCGCGGCAGACTCCGGGTCCCGCCGGAGTCGGGCGAGGGCGTCGCGGGTGTTGTCGAGGTGAGCAAGAGCGATGGCGTCGAGCTGGTCGTCGGTCATACCTACTTGGATGCGGCCGGCCCGCGCTCGGTTCCATCTCCCGATTCGCTCGGCTTAACCACCGGGAGCAGTTGGGGGGCGTGATGCCCCCCATCTGCCCGTGAACAGCTCCACCTCGAGGTATACGGGTGGGGCGGCCGTCGCTCTCCGGGGCTCTCAAGCGGGGTCTTTTCGCCACGCGTGGCTGCCGGCGCCGAGCAGTCAGCAGCGGTGCGGACAGGGCTGTTCTGGCGGGCGTGTCAAGGAAGGAGGCACCATCTCGCACCCAGTTACGAAATCGTTATACTCTCTGCAGAGTTATCCACAAGGCTCGGGAGGGCGTCCATATGGACCCCTGGCGGCCGTTCTTGGCTCACGCGGGCCTGAGTCACCCCGGCGATGCTGATTTGGGCCGGCCCTCCGTGTGGAAGGTCATTGCGAACCGCTCTGTATCTCGTAATACTGCCTGCACAGAGACTTGCGCGTCGCGAGTTCCGGGCCCCCTTGGCGCTGGAACGGTATGCCAGTCGAGAAACAAGGAGGGCGTCATGTCGGACCGCCGTTTTGAGAAGAAGGCCGCACTTGGCGCTTCTGGGGCGGATGTGACGTACGTCTCTTCTGGTCAGTTCAGTCGGATGGCAAACGCCGAAACGCCGGTAGCGCAGCAGCTGAGCAAGAAGTTTGCCGCTCGTCGGGCTGCGACCCGCTAGAGGTGCTTGAGTTCGTCTACGAGTCGATCACGAAGTCTCACGACACGGGCTTCTTTCGTTGTGGCGACGATGCCCTTGACTGTTGGCTGACCAAGGAAGCCCTGCCAGCGCACACCGGGGGACTGTCTCGTACGCACGTATCGATGAAGCCTGAAGACGAGTATCAACAGGTCACTGGCTTCTTTACGTTGTGCCCCACGACGATTGTGGAGATCAACAAGTCGAGGGAAGAAGGCTATCCCGGCTACCTGTTGTGCAAGTTGGCCCGTTGCGAATCGCAAAAAGGTACTTCGCACGGCGCAGACCTTCTCGTTGAGGCCATGGTCAAGGCGGTACAGGCCTCGGATGCGGCCGGCGGCCGTTACCTCGTCGTGGATCCGGTGGTGGATGACATTGATGCGGACCGAACGAGCAGGGTTCGGAAGTTCTATGCGGATGCGGGCTTTGTGGACATCGAGGGGACTAATCGTATGTTCATGACGATCAAGGCCATTCGCAGCCAGATGTAGCGCCGCCGAAGTATCGCTAGACGGGTCCCTCCCGATGTTGTCCCCAATGTTGTCCCGGGATTCCGGGTGAAGGACAGCATTCGGTGGATTCCACGACGAGCACACACTCGTCTACCTGCACTGATGGGACCTCGGGGAGTTTCCGATACTCGCGTGCCGTTCTCGTAATGAAAAGGTCGACGGTTCGATTCCGTCAGGCGGCTCCACAGAAAGCCCCTCACCTGGAACATCAGGTGAGGGGCTTTCTCGTGCTCGGTTGTTCGCCCCGGTGCTCGGGGCTCGAGTTCAACTGGCCTCACCCAACGTACGCGCCGGGCTTCCGACGGCAACTCCGCGAGCCGCGTCGGGGGCGTCGGCGCCGCCGGAACATCCGGGCCATTTCACGGCCGGCCCTTCCGGTCCTCCCCGGCGAGGGCGAGACTGTTGGGGGCGGCATTTCCGCCGTCGAACGTACAAAACGAGAGAGCAGGCGAGCCGCACCTGGCTCACGCGGCATTCGGCTGCGGATGAGGGGTCGACGATGATCACTTCACACGGTGCGCGGCGCCCGGCCAGGCTGTTGGCGCAGGCCGCACTCGTCGGACTGCTTGCGGTGGTGCCGATTACCACTGCCGTGGCGCCAGCCCTCGCGGTGGACCGAGGGGAAGGTTTCGACCACAACCCGCCCGGCTACGGCCCGCAGTACGACTACAACCGGCCGTACCTGTTCCCCGACGAGGGAACGGGCAACGGGCCGGACAGCCTGCCCCCGGAGACGGCCTGCCCGTACCCGGAGCGCAGTCCCGGGTGGTGGCAGAACTGCGCCCCGCCGGACGGTTACTGAGGCGGCGGGTGGCGCGCCCCCCAGGCAGGTGTCCACGACAGGGGTGCTGTGGACAACTCTTCCGGAGCCGCGTTGTGATCACTTCCGACACCTTGTGCTCACCGGCTGGCAATGTCGTGTTTGCAAATCTATCCACAGTGTGAGTAAGAGCATCAATGCAGGTCAGGCGAATATCATCCGCGTAGTTCGGCAAACCATCCACAGGTTGCCCACAGCTCGGAGGGTGATGTGCATAGGGTTGTCCACAGCTGTGGGCAAGTGTGTTACCGGGTGATCCGGTCCAGGATCACCGAGTGGACGTGGTGTGCCTTGTCCAGGCCTCGGAAGTCGGCCTCGAAGGTGTCCGGTCCCGCGGTCACCGCGATGCTGCTGGACGAGAAGAACTGCCCGGCCCAGGACTTGTTGCTCAGGAACGACACCGACCGCACGTTCCCGTAGGGAATGGACGTGATCGCGGTCCGCTTGCCGACGAAGCTCTTGTCCTGGATCACCACCCGAAGGTTCGTCAGGCCGATGAATCCGGTCCCCGCGCCGATGCAGTCGTACACCGCGATCACCGTCTCGCCGTCGAGCAGTCCCTGCTGGACCTGCTTGAGCTGTTCGGACTTGTCGTAAATCGGTTCGGTCATGGGTGTTCTCCTGCTTCTTGTTCGCGGCCGCGGGTGTCGGGGTCGAGCGTCCGGAGGGGGCCGGCCCCTTCGGACTACTGTCATCTCACCCTGCTTGCAGCCGATTCCGGTGGAATGGAAGTGATCCGATGGTGGTGTCGCAGCACGGGCCGCGGGTGCGACGGGTCCGGGCCCCGCTCGCCGCCGCGTTCGGGGCGGCGGCGGCTGCGACGCTGTTGTGCCTGCGCGACCCGCACCGGCCAGGCGCCTACGGAGTCTGCCCGTTCCACGCACTGACCGGATTGTGGTGCCCGGCCTGCGGAGGTCTGCGGGCGAGCGCCGACCTCGTTCACGGCGAGGTTGCGGCCTCGCTGTCGAGCAACCTGTTCGTCCTGCCGCTGGCCGTGGTGGCGGTCGTGGCATGGTGGGGATGGGCGCGTCGTCGTTGGAACGGGGTCGAGGGTGCGGGCTTCGTGTCGGGACGGACCGCCACGGTCGCGGTGCTTGCGGTGCTTGCCGTGTTCACGGTGCTGCGGAACACCCCGTGGGGTGCGGCACTCGCGCCGACCTGACCGCGCCGACCGGCCCGGCAGTCGAATCTCGGAGGTGGCTCGATGGCACTGCAGATCGTCTCGGTGATCGTTCTCGTCGGTGCGTTGGTGGCGCTGATCCCGGTGGCACGACGGGCATTCGGCAAGCAGGACGAGAACGACGACTGAGCGTCGAACGATCGGGACTCGACAGCGCCGCGCGGCGGGGCCATGCTCAACTATGAGCGATTCGCTGAAGGCTCGGGTGCGCGAGAAGATGCTCCGCCAGATCACCGAGGACACGGGGTACGCGTCGGGTGGTGCGGAGGAGGACGATCCGCGACTGGTCTCGTTGGACGACGACCTCAACGCGCTGGACGGGGCGTCCGAGGGCGACCCGGTGATCGAGGAACTCGCGGCCAAGTACTGGGTGCCCTGACCTGGGTCGTCGACCGGCCGAGGCGGCCTCCTTCCCGGCCAGGGTCGGGCTGCCGAAAACCATACCCACCTGCTGTTACGTCTCCTCCAGAGCGTATAAATACATCTTGTGTCTAAGTTGCATTCTGCTGCGGAGCAGGTCTACCGCGAGGTCAAGGAGCGGATCCTGTCCGCCGCGTTGCCCGGCGGCGAGCTGATCAGCGAGGGCGAGATCGCCGCCGAGATGGGGACCTCCCGAACCCCCGTGCGCGAGGCCTTCCTGCGGCTCGAGGCGGAGGGCTGGATGCGGCTCTACCCCAAGCGTGGGGCGCTGGTGGTTCCGGTCGCTGACGGCGAGGCCGAGCACGTGGTCTCCGCGCGCCGCCTGGTCGAGGCCGACGCGGTCCGGGCCGTCGCCGCGGCGCCCGCCGCGCGCGCCGAACTGGTCCGGCGGTTGCGCGCCGGCCTCGACGAGCAGCGGGCCGTCGCCGCGGCCGGTGACGTCGCCGAGTTCAGCGGGCTCGACGCCGACTTCCACCGGCTGATCGTGCAGGCCGGCGGGAACCCGCTGCTCGACACCTTCTACGCGGGTCTGCGTGAGCGCCAGCGCCGGATGACCGCACGCTCCCTGGCCCGCGACCCGCTGCAGTTGGCGTCGATCATCGACGACCACGCGCGGCTGGTGGAGCTGATCGACGCCGGTGCGGCCGAGCAGTTCGAGACCGCCGTCGGCGAGCACATGCGCCGGGTGCACGGCCTGCCCCGGGGCGGCGACCGATGAGCGTTCAGGTCCAGGAAAGCTGGGACACAGCCACTTCCGGCCGGCGGTGGATCCCGCCGTGGATGCTGGTGGCGGCGGCCATGTTCGCGGTCGCCTGGGGTGGAAACCAGTTCACCCCGCTCCTGGTGATGTACCGGCTCGACCACGGCTTCTCGCCGGTGGTGGTGGACGCCTTCCTGTTCGCGTACGTCTTCGGCATCGTGCCCGCGCTCCTGGTCGGTGGCCCGCTCTCGGACCGGCTCGGCAGGCGGGCGCTGATGCTGCCCGCGCCGTTCGTCGCCGCGGGGGGCTCGTTGGTACTGGCAGTCGGCGCCGACAGCACCCTGTTGCTGGTCGTCGGGCGCATCCTCAGCGGCATCGGACTCGGGCTCGGCATGGCGGTGGGCGGCAGCTGGCTCAAGGAGCTGTCGAGCGGCCGGTGGGAGACGGCGGCCGGTGGCGGCTCCGGTGCGCGCCGGGCCGCGATGAGCCTGACCGCCGGGTTCGCGGTCGGCGCCGGCCTGGCCGGGGTGCTCGCACAGTGGGCGCCGTGGCCGAGTGCCCTGGCGTACGTGCTGCACATCGTGCTCGCCCTCGCCGCGGGCGTCGCGTTGCTGTGGGCGCCGGAGAGTCGTCCGGCGACCCCGTCCGCCGACCGGGCGCCGTTGGCCCAGGACCTCAAGATCCCGGCCGCCGCGCACCGTCGGTTCTGGTTCGTCATCGCACCGGTCGCGCCATGGGTGTTCGGCGCGGCCAGCTGCGCGTATGCGGTGATGCCGTCGCTGATGGCCGAGCACACCGGGGGCCGGCCGGTCGCGTTCTCGTCGCTGCTGTGCGTGGTCGCGCTGGCGTGTGGGTTCGCGATCCAGGCGCTGGGCCGGCGCATCGACACCCCGTCGAGCGCCCGGGCCGTGCTGGTCGCGCTGGGGATTCTGGTGCTGGGCATGGCGGTCGGAGCCGTCGCGGCGGACCGGCTGACGGTGCCRCTGGCGCTGCTCGCCGCGGCGGTGCTCGGCAGCGGCTACGGCATGGCACTGGTCGCGGGGCTGCAGGAGATCCAGCGGATCGCCCGGCCCGACGACCTGGCCGGGCTGACGGCGGTCTTCTACTCGCTGACCTACATCGGGTTCGCGGTGCCCGCGGCGATGGCCCTGGCGGTGGCGCAGTGGCCCGGAATCTTCAGCTACCCGATGCTGTTCGGCGTCGGCGCGGTGGTCGCGGCGTCGAGCCTGGTGCTGGTGGCGGCAAGGTCCCGCGCGCATCTCCCCGGAGCCCGGGGAGATGCGCGCGCGAATCGTGCGAAGGTACCGAATTGACCTGCCTGGGACAGAAGGCCTAGTCGACCAGCTTGTCCTTCAGGGCGTCGATGGTCTCCTCGCTCAGGCCGAGGCCCTCGGTGAGGTACTTGTCGAAGGTGCCGTAGGTCTCGGTGATCTGGTCGAGCCCGGCCTGCAGGAAGTTCTTCTCGACCGTGACGACGGGAGTCAGGTTGAGCGCAGCCTGCGGGCTGATCGCGCTGCTGATCATGCCCAGGGTCTTCGCGGTGGCTTCCTTCAGGTAGTCGTTGCTGAGCATGTAGTCGTTCATGACGGTCTCAGCGGGGACGCCTGCGATGGTCTGCAGCAGCATGGTGGTCCAGCCGGTGCGGTCCTTGCCCGAGGAGCAGTGGAAGAGGTCGACGCCCTCGCTCGTGGCGAAGTTCGTCAGGACCTCCGTGAATGCGGCCCGGCGCACGGGGTCGGTGACGTAGCTGCGGTTGGCGTCCTCCATGAACTGGACGCCCTCCTCCGGCGACTTGATGGTCGTGGCGAGCTGGACCAGGTCCCCGAACTCGATCGGGACCTGGGTGTACTTGACACCCTCCGGAAGCTTGTCCGCGCCGCCCACCATCGGGTTCGCGATCTCGGATGCGCCGCGGAGGTCGACGACCTGGGTCAGCCCGAGCTCGAGCAGGGTCGCCTTGTCGGCGTCGCTGGTCGAGGTGAGGCCGTTGGCGCGGTAGATGACGCCGCGCTTGAGGTGCTCGCCGTCGGCGGTGACGTAGCCGGCGCCTTCGTTGCCGGCGACGTCGCGGAAGTTGGCGACGGAGGCCAGCTTCGGGGTGGGGGCCAGGGCCGGAGCGCCCGAGCCCGAGCCGAGCAACGCGCCGAGCGAGCCGGTGCCGAGGGAGCTGAGGTCGAGTGCATTTGCGGTGGCAGGCGCGGCGAACAGCAGCCCGCCGGTGACGAGCAAGGCGGCGGCCTTCGCGATGCGTGTGGACATGTGGAGCCTCTCTGTCTGCAAGAACGGGCCGACCGAAGTGATTCCGGGCGGCGCGGCCGAAACCGGCGTCGCTGGACCGGTGAGGGAGCGACGTCGCGGGTCCGGTGAATCCGTAACGCTGGTGGGCCGACGACTCCTCCATCCAGGAGCGGGCCACTGCGGGAGAGCTGGTGTGCACAAACCTCTAGTCGATACACGGTGTAACGACTAGGGCGTGACACAATGTAGCCGCTACCACAGTGCGATGTATGGGGTTTTGAAATTGTCGAATGAATTCGAGACCCGGCGTCGGCTGGGTCCGCAGCGGGATCCGGCGATCGACGCGGCGGTGCTGGATGCGACCCGGCAGTTGTTGGCCGAAAAGGGCTACGCCGGTACCTCGATCGACGCGATTGCGACCCTGGCGGGTGTCGGGCGACCGGCGATCTATCGGCGTTGGCCGTCGAAGGCCCACATCGTCAACGACGCGGTGTATCCGGTGCTGGACACGGAGCGCGGGGCCGACGTGGACACCGTGCTCGGTGTCGACGGCACGATGGCGGAGCAGGTCCGTGCGCTGGTGCACGGTGCGGTCGCACTTTTCGGCGCCCCCGCCACCCGAGCCGCCGCCCCCGCGCTGATGAGTGAGGTGCGCACCGACGAGGCATTGCGTGAGGACCTCGTCGTGCGGCAGCGTGCAGGCGTCCGCGCCGAGTTGAAGCGTCGCTTGGACGAGGGGCGTCGGCGGGGCGAGGTACGCACCGGTGTCGATGTCGACGTTCTGCTCGACGTCATGGCCGGAGCGGCCATCTACGCGATGTCCGTCCGTGATCTCGACGACCCCGGACCGTTCGCCGACGCCTTGGCCGACGTCGTGCTTCGCGGCATCCTCGCGGACTGAGGCGCCCGGCGCTCGTGCGCGCCTTTGGTGTCCACAGGGGCGGAAAGTGCGCACGAGCGGCGAAGTCGCCTACGGCAGCGGCTTGTGCCAGAGCCAGGCGTCCCACAGCGGTCGCAGCGGTACGTCGGTGAAATGTGCTGCCAGGTCGGTGAATTCCTCGGTGGTCACGTTCGAGTGCCGGTACCGCGCAGTCCACTGCCGGAGCAGGTCGAAGAACGACTCGTCGCCGAGGGCCTGGCGCAGCGCGTGCAGGGTCAGGGCGCCGCGCTTGTAGACCCGGTCGTCGAACATCAGCTCCGGTCCGGGGTCGCCGAGCAGCAGGTCCTGCGGCAGCAGGCCCAGGTTCAGGTGGGCCTGGGTGGCGATCTCCTGCGCGGACGGGCCGCCGGAGTTCTCCGACCACAGCCACTCGGCGTAACAGGCGAAGCCCTCGTGCAGCCAGATGTCGCGCCACGATCGCAGCGTCAGGCTGTTGCCGAACCACTGGTGCGCCAGCTCGTGCGCCACCAGCCGCTCGGAGCCACGCCGACCGTCGCAGTGGTTGGCGCCGAACACCGAGATGCCCTGCGCCTCTATGGGGATTTCCAGCTCGTCGTCGGTGACGAGCACCGTGTAGTCCGCGAACGGGTACGGGCCGAACAGCCGGACGAAGGTGTCCATCATCTCGGGCTGCCGGGCGAAGTCGTGCTCGAACCGCGTCCGCAGCCGCTGTGGCAGCACCGCGTGCATGGGCGTCGCGGCCAGGTCCGACGGCACCCGCCGCCGCTCGTACGGCCCGATCTGGATGGTGGTGAGGTAGGTGGCCATCGGCTCGCTCTGCTCGTACACCCAGGTGGTGTGGCTGGCCCGGGTCTGCTTGCGCAGCAGGGTGCCATTCGCCAGCGCGTAGTAGGGCGAGTCGGTGGTGATCGAGATCTGGTAGCTGGCCTTGGAACTGGGGTGGTCGTCGCACGGGAACCACGACGCGGCGCCGTTCGGCTGACTGGCCACGATCGCGCCCTCGGTCAGTTCCTCCCAGCCCACCTCACCCCAGATGCTGCGGATCGGGCTGGGGGTCCCCGCGTACTGCACGGTCACCGACAACGCCCCGCCGGCCGGGATCTTCTGCGCCGGTGTGAGAGTCAGCTTGCCGTGCTGATGGGTGTACTTGGCCGGGCGTGCGCCGTTGACCGTCACCTTGGACACCGTGAGCGCGGGGGAGAGGTCGAACGCGAACTTCGCCCGCACCTCGGTGGCGTTCGCAGTGATCGACGCCTTGCCCGCCAACCGGTTGCTGGGCACCTTGTAGGTCAGTTCCAGTTCGTACCGCGAGACGCGGTAGCCGCGGTTGCCGTTCTGCGGCAGGTACGCGTCGACTGGTTCCTCGTAGAATTTGCCGGCACCGCCGGCGGCGAACTTTCCCGGCTTCACCATCAGGACACGCTCCACGGGCCGATGGGGTTCCCCTGCCATCGAGTGCTCGGCGGCACGGTGTCGCCCCGCATCACCAGCGACGCGGGCCCGACGGTGGCGCCGTCGCCGATGCCGGACGCGGGCAGCGCGACGCAGTGCGGCCCCAGGGTGGCGCCGTTGCCGAGGGTGACGGTGTCCATGGACATGATCCGATCATGGAACAGGTGGGTCTGCACGACGCACCCGCGCTCGACGGTCGCGCCGTCGCCCAGCGTCACCAGATCCGCCTCCGGTAGCCAGTAGGACTCGCACCAGACGCCGCGGCCGATGCGCGCGCCCATGCCGCGCAGCCACACGTTCAGCACCGCGGTCCCGGTGGCGGCCCGCGCGAACCAGGGTGCGGCGACGGTCTCGACGAACGCGTCGGAGACTTCGTTGCGCCACACGAACGAACTCCACAGCGGATGCTCGACCTTGCCGATCCGGCCGACGACCAGCCACTTCGCGGCCACCGACACCGCGCCGGCGACCGCACCCGCAACCAGCAGCACCAGCCCGCTGAGCAGCGCCGCGACCGCGAACCCGGCCGCACCGGCCAGCGCCTGCAGGGCGAACAGCACGCCGAGGCCGATACCGAAGGTGACCGTCACCGGGATCAACCGGCAGGTCTCGACCACCGCCCGGGCGATCTTGAGCCGCATCGGCGGCGCGAACGTGCGGGCCGCGTCGGAGGTGTCGACGGCCCGGCGCAGCCGCACCGGCGGGCTGCCGAGCCACGACGAACCGGACTTCGCCTTGCTCGGCGCGGCGGACAGCACCGCGACCAGACCGTTCTTCGGGACGCGGCGGCCCGGCCCGGCCATCCCGGAGTTGCCCAGGAACGCGCGCTTGCCGACCTTCGCCTCCTGGATGTGCAGCCAGCCGCCGCCGAGTTCGTACGACGCGATCATCGTGTCGTCGGCGAGGAAGGCGCCGTCGGCGACGGTGGTGAACTTCGGCAGCAGCAGCACCGTCGACGCCTCCACGTTCTTGCCGACCTTCGCGCCGAGCAGTCGCAGCCAGCCGGGGGTCAGCAGGCTCGCGTACAGCGGGAACAGGAAGGTGCGCGCGGAGTCCAGCAGCCGTTCGGTGGCCCAGACCTGCCAGCCGACCCGGCTGCGCACCGGGTGGTAGCCCTCGCGCAGGCCGATGCCGAGCGCGCGGACCGCCGCGAGCGTCACCGCGGCGAAGACGAACAGGGCGAGCAGCGTCGCCGCGGGCAGCCAGGCCAGCGCCCGCACCATCGCGTCGCCGAGGTCGGCGGCGTCGTGCACGCCCCAGCCGACCAGCACGATGCCGGCGGCCAGCGCCAGGATCGGCAGGCCGGAGATCAGCAGGGAGGTGGCGCCGTAGACGGGTACCCAGCGGGTGCCGCGGGGCGGGCGCTGCTCTGGCCACGGGTGTGTCGCCTTGCCGACCTTGACTGCAGGGGAGCCGGCCCAGCTCTGCCCGGCCTTGACCCGGCCGAACACCGCGGAACCGGGCGCGACCTCCGCGTTCTTGCCGATCCGGGTGCCCGGCAGGAGGGTGGAACGGGCGCCGACGGCCGCGCCTTCGCCGATCCGGATCGCGCCGATGTGCACCACGTCGCCGTCGATCCAGTGCCCGGACAGGTCCACCTCCGGCTCCACCGAACAGCCCTCGCCGAGCTCGAGCATGCCGGTGACCGGCGGCAGGGTGTGCAGGTCGACGCCGCGGCCGATCTTCGCCCCCAGCGCCCGCGCGTAGTAGATCATCCACGGGGCGCCGGACAGGTTCGCGGCGCCGCTGGCCTCGGTGAGCCGGTGCGCCACCCACAGCCGCAAGTGCTCGCGGCCGCCGCGCGGGTAGGTGCCGGGTTTCAGGCCCCGCAGCAACAGCCGGGACCCGGCGACGGCGAGGGCCATCCGGCCGACCGGGCTGATGAACAGCGCGAAGGCGATCAGCACCCACCACCAGGACACGGTCGGTGCCCACGGCACGGGGACGAACCAGGCCAGCACGTTGTTCACCAGCGCCAGCCACGTCACCCACTGCAGCCCGGTCAGCGTGGTGAGCGGGACGGTCAGCGCCACCTGCGCCCACTGGGTGGACCGCGGGGTCGGCGCGACGATCCGGGGCTCTGCCGCGACGGTGGGGGCCAGCTCGTCGAGGTAGTCGGCCAGCGAACCGAGCCGGGGATGGTCGTAGAGCTGGGCGACGGTGACCTCGGGGAACCGCTCGCGCAGCGCCGTCACCAGCTGCGCGGCCGCCAGCGAGCCGCCGCCGCTGTTGAAGAAGTCGTCGTCGCGACCGGTGATCTGCGCGCCGAGGATCGACGCCCACAGCCCCGCCACCCAGGCGGCGGTGCCGTCCAGTCCGGCGGCGGTCGCGGCGTCCTCGGGTCCGGCGCCGGGCAGCGGCCAGGGCAGGGCGGCCCGGTCCACCTTCCCGGACGTGCGGGTGGGCAGCTCGTCGAGCAGCGCCAACCGGGGCACCAGCGCGGCCGGCAGCTGCTCGGCGAGCAGGGTGCGGGCGGCCGCCACGTCGAAGTCGGGGTCGGTACTGGCCAGGTAGCCGACCAGGATCGAGTGCCCGGCGGCGGTCTTGCGGACCGCCGCGGCCGCGCCGCTGACGCCCGGCAGGTTCTGCAGCGCGTTGTCCACCTCGCCGAGCTCGATGCGTCTGCCGCCGAGCTTGACCTGGTCGTCGGCGCGGCCCTGGAACAGCAGCCCCTCGGGGTCCAGGCGGACCAGGTCACCGCTGCGGTAGGCGCGGTCCCACCCGAGCGAGGGCATCGGCGCGTACTTCTCGGCGTCCTTGGCGGGGTCGAGGTACCGGGCCAGCCCGACGCCGCCGATCACCAGCTCGCCGACCTCGCCGACCGGAACCGGGACGGAGTCGGCGTCCACCACGGCCAGGTCCCAGCCGTCGAGCGGCAGCCCGATGCGGACCGGGCCGACGCCGTCCATCGGCGCGGCGCAGGCGACCACGGTGGCCTCGGTGGGGCCGTAGGTGTTCCACACCTCGCGGCCCTCGACGGCGAGGCGTTCGGCCAGTTCCGGCGGGCAGGCCTCGCCGCCGAAGATCAGCAGCCGTACCGCCTCGAGTGCCTCGGCGGGCCACAGCGCGGCGAGGGTGGGGACGGTGGAGACGATGCTGACGTCGCGGGAGACCAGCCACGGGCCGAGGTCCATGCCGCTGCGGACCAGCGCGCGGGGAGCGGGGACCAGGCAGGCGCCGTGCCGCCAGGCCAGCCACATCTCCTCGCAGGAGGCGTCGAAGGCGACGGAAAGGCCGGCCAGCACCCGGTCGCCGGGGCCGATCGGCTCCTGCTGCAGGAACATCCGGGCCTCGGCGTCGACGAACGCGGCGGCGCTGCGGTGGCTGACGGCCACGCCCTTGGGGGTGCCGGTGGAGCCCGAGGTGAAGATGATCCAGGCGTCGTCGCCGAGGGTCGGCGGGCGCGGTGTGGCCGGGACCTCGCGGCTCGGCGCGGTGCCCGGCAGCGGCCGGCCCCCGGTGAGGACCGCGGTCACCTGGGCCTCGCCGAACACCAACTCGGCCCGCTCCTCGGGGTCGTCGGCGTCCACCGGCACGTAGGCCGCGCCGGCCGCGAGCACGGACAGGATCGCCAGGTAGAGGTCGCGGGAGCCGGACGGCATCCGGATACCCACCCGGTCGCCGCCGCCGACCCCGGCCTCGCCGAGTCGCCGTGCGCCCTCCCGGATCTCGTCGAGCAGTTCGGCGTAGCTCAGCGTGACGTGGCCGTCGTCGATGGCGGGTGCGTCCGGGAACGTCTCGGCGGTCGCGGTGACGATGTCGACGAGGGTGCGCGGTGCGGGCGCCGACGACGAACGCAGGAAGGTCGGAGGGATCAGCTCGGATCGGTCCGTCTGTGACTGGAGTTGCAAACCCGGGGGTCCTTCTCTTAAGTCGGCTGGCTGTCGCTTCGTTATCCCATGGCAAGTTGTCGAGTTGGTGAACAGCTCTCAGCTGCGGGCGCGGAACGACTCGGCTACCGCGCCGCGGCATGTGTGCAGATTACGCCGGTGATTGCCCGGGTCGGCGGTGCCAGATCCGACGGCGGGCCCGTCGTCCGGTGACCGAGAGCCGCTACTCGGCGGCGGTGGAAGCGCGCGGGGTCGAGGCGGTGGCCCCGGGGTGGACGGCGGTGGCCCGCAGGGCGAGGAATTCGGCCTCGTAGGCGGCGCAGGCGGCGCGCAGCGCGGGACCCGGCCAGGTCGACGGCAGCAGCTCGGTCGGCAGTGCCGGATCGCGCAGCAGGTGGCGGATGCTCGCCGCGGTGACGGTGAAGCGATCCACGCGTCGGCTTGCCTCGCCGAACAGGGCGAGGAGATCCTCGGCGGCCCTGGCCCAGCCGTCCAGGTCCCACAGGTCGCGGGCCAGGCCCTGCGGCTCCTCGTTCGGCCGGCCGGTGAACCTGCGGATCTGACTGTCCACGTGCGGCGGCCACTCCTGGCTGAGGTTCGCCGGTCGCATCCACACGCCCTCGCGGACCTCGCCGAGGCGCTGCAGGTCGAGGTCGGCTCGAAGTGCGGCGCGGTCTGCGGCGCTCCGGCCGGTGGTGGTGATCACCGCGATGTCCCAGTCGCCTTGCCACGGAAGAAGTTTCGGCGCAATCGCTTCGTCCTGGCGGCGCTGACGGTCCAGCAGTCGGCGGCTGAGTCGGTAGGTGTGGTCGGCGCGCTCGAGGTCGCCCGCGGCGACCATGCGGGTCAGTGCCACCCGCAGCGCGGACTCGGAGATGTCGAACATCTCGACCGCCCGGACGAGGTCGCGCACGGCAAGCGCCGGCGGGTGCAGGCTCAGCAGGACGCTGAGCACCACCGAGCGTGCGGTGAGCCGTCGAAGCGAGAGTTGCCCACCCTCGCTCGCCCCTGCCCCGGTCATGGCCTTCCTCCCCGCTGCCGCCGCGGCAGGTTCTCGATCTGTCGTATTTGTCCAGGTCGTCGGCGATTCACGTGCTGCGGGCCGCCCCTGTCGATGGGGGTCAACGGTATACGACCGCCACAAAAATTACGGATCTTCCACAAACGTCAGAAATATGTAATATCAATTGTGACAACGGCCACACCAGGCCCACGGAGATTTGCCCGACCGGAGGAGTAGCGCCATGCAGACCCATGAGGTTTTCAATCAGGTACCGCGGCTGGTGGACTTCGACGCCGCCGACGATCCGGCGTTGCTCGAGGGCCTGGACCGCGAGGGCGCGGGCTGGGCCGCCGACGAGGTCCACGAGCTCGGCCGGCTCGGTGGCACCTTCGAGGCGCAGGAATGGGGCCGGCTGGCCAACGAGAACCCGCCGATCCTGCACACCCACGACCGCTACGGGAACCGGGCCGACGAGGTCGAGTTCCATCCGGCCTGGCACGAGATGATGCGCACCTCGGTCCGTTACGGCCTGCACGGCGCGGCCTGGAGCGACGAGCGGCCGGGCGCCCACGTGGCGCGGGCCGCGAAGTTCTACACGTGGCGCGTCGACGCCGGCCACACCTGCCCGATCTCCGCCACCTACTCGGCCATCCCGGCGCTGCGGGCAAACCCGGAGCTGGCCGCCGTCTACGAGCCGCTGCTCAGCAACGCCAACTACGAGGTCGGGCTGCGCGCGCCGCTGACCAAGGCGGGCCTGATCGCGAGCATGTCCATGACGGAGAAGCAGGGCGGCTCCGACATCCGCGCCAACACCACCGTCGCCACCGAGCAGCCCGACGGCAGCTACCGGCTGCTCGGGCACAAGTGGTTCACCTCGGCGCCGATGGCCGACGTCTTCCTCGCCCTCGCGCAGACCAAGGCGGGCGTGACGTGCTTCCTCGTGCCCCGGGTCCAGCCCGACGGCACCCTGAACCCGATGCAGCTGATGCGGCTCAAGGACAAGCTGGGCAACCGGTCCAACGCCTCCTCCGAGATCGAGTACCACAACGCGCTGGCCTGGCGGGTGGGCGAGGAGGGGCGTGGCGTCCCCACCATGATCAAGATGGTCAACATGACCCGGCTGGACTGCCTCACCGGCGCCGCGGCGGGCATGCGTCAGGGCGTCACGTTCGCCGCGCACCACGCGACCTACCGCAAGGCGTTCGGCAGCTACCTGATCGACCAGCCGCTGATGCGCAACGTCCTCGCCGACCTCGCCGTCGAGTCCGAGGCCGCCACCACCCTGATGATGCGCCTCGCCGGCGCCAACGACCGTGCCATCCGTGGCGACGAGTCCGAGGCCGCGTTCCAGCGACTGGCGCTGGCCATCGGCAAGTACTGGGTCTGCAAGCGCTGGCCGCAGCACGCCGCCGAGTCGCTCGAGTGCCTGGGCGGCAACGGGTACATCGAGGAGTCCGGCATGCCGCGGCTCTACCGGGAGGCTCCGCTCAACGGCATCTGGGAGGGCAGCGGCAACGTCGCGGCGCTGGACGTGCTGCGCGCGATGGCGAAGTCCCCGCAGAGCGTCGAGGCGTTCTTCGACGAGGTGGACCTCGCCGCGGGCGCGGACGCGYGGCTCGACGAGGCCGTCCGCTCGGTGAAGGCGGACCTGGCCAGCCCCGACAACGTCGAGATCGGGGCCCGCCGGATGATCGAGCGGATGGCGCTGGTCCTGCAGGGCTCGCTCCTCGCCCGGCACGGCAACCCCGCGGTCTCGGATGCCTTCATCGGCTCCCGGCTGGCCGGAGACCGGGGGAGCGTCTACGGCACGCTCTCGCGCGGTGTCGACTTCACCTCGATCCTGGCCCGCACGACGCAGAAGATGACCCCGTAGTCGCCCGCACCACCCTCTCTCGCCGCCTCACCTTCCTCACCGACCCACCATCCCCGCCGGCGTAGCAATCTTCAGGAGAACTTCATGGACAACGGAATTGGCCGCTGGGCGACGAGACGCGCCCAACTCGACGGGGACAGTGTCGCGTTCGTCTGCGGCGACAAGCGCTGGACCTACGGGGAATTCGAGACCAGGACCAACCGGTTGGCGCACGCCTTCGTCGACCAGCTCGGGGTGCGACGCGGGGACCGGGTCGCGGTGCTCATGGCCAACTCGGTGGAGTTGCTGGAGGCACTCTTCGCCTGCGCGAAGATCGGGGCCATCTTCTCGCCGATCAACTTCCGGCTCTCCGCTCCCGAGATCGGTTACATCCTGGCCGATCTCGGCGCGGACGTACTGGTCCTCCACGAGCAGTTCGCCGCGGGGCGGGTCGCGCTCGAGGAGCCGGGGGTCCGGGTGCGGCACGTGGTCGAGGTCGGTGCCGCGTACGAGGAACTCCTCGCGTCCGGGGCCTCGACCCGCCTGGACATGGACGTCGATCCCCGTGACATCGCGATGATCATGTACACCTCGGGGACGACGGGGCAGCCCAAGGGCGCGATGCTCACGCATGCCAACACCATCGCCAACGCGCAGAACGTCGCCTCGACCGTGGGACGCGGCCTGCGCAAGACCGACGTGACCGTCACGGTGACACCGATGTTCCACATCGGCGGGCTGGGCATGCACACGCTGCCGTTCTTCTACATGGGCGCTCGCAATGTCATCGCGGCGGCGTTCGATCCCGTCGGGACGCTGGAGTTGATGGCGCGCGAGCGTGCGACGGTCCAGCTCATGGTGCCCGCCATGTGGGCCGCGTTGATGCGGATCCCGAACCTCGCGTCGTACGACCTGTCGGCGCTGGACCTCGCGCTCTCCTCCGGTGCGCCGACCCCGCTGCCCGTCATCGACTTCTACACGGAGCTGGGGGTGCCCTTCCAGGAGGGATTCGGGATGACCGAGGCGGCCCCGGGGATCTCGTTCCTCGATGCCGAGTACGTGAAGACGAAGGCGGGCTCGGTCGGCCGGGCACTGTTCGCGATCGACACCCGGATCGTCGATCCGAACGGTGTGGAGGTGCCGACCGGCCAGGTGGGTGAGCTGGTGGTACGCGGCGCCAATGTGGCCGTCGGCTACTGGATGCGTCCGGATGCCACCGCGGAGGCCTTCCGGGACGGCTGGTTCCACACCGGCGACCTGGGACGGGTCGACGACGAGGGTTTCATCACCCTGGTCGACAGGAAGAAGGACATGATCATCACGGGCGGCGAGAACGTCTACCCGATCGAGGTCGAGCAGGTCCTGTGCCGGTTCCCGGGCATTGTCGAGGTCGCGACAATCGGTGTGCCGGACGACAAGTGGGGCGAGACGGTGGTGGCCTACGCGGTCGTGGAGGAGGGTGCGGAGGTGACCGCCGAGGCGCTCGTGTCGTATGCCCGGGAGCGCCTCGCGCACTTCAAGTGCCCCACCCGGGTGGAGTTCATCTCGGAGCTGCCGCGCACCGCCACCGGCAAGGTCCGGAAGACGGAACTGCGTCAGCGCGAAACGGGTCAGGAGTGCGCGGTCATCCGGTAGCGATGCCGCGGTAGCGACCCGTCAGGTACGTCGAAACAGGCCCCGAGCAGTGTTGCTCGGGGCCTGCTCGCGTCCGGTTTCTGATGGCCAGTGGATCCGGGCGGACCGGCCGGGCGGCCGGCTGTGACCTTCGTTACAGTGTAAAAGTTAACCGCTAATCCACGCCTAGTGTTTCGCGGTACTGTCCGTCCTCGCAGGTTGGTGCCCGAATTGCGGGTCGTTCCGGCCTCGGTGAGCGGGCCGTCCGTTCGTCGACAGGGGAGAGACGTTGACCGTGAAGGTGGCAAAGGCCGCGCTGGTGACCGCAGTCGGGGTACTGCTGACGCTGCCCCTCGCACCCCCGGCCGCGGCTGTCACCCCGGACGGCGGGAGCCTCGGCACGCAGTGGACCGAGACCACCGACGGCCCGCAGCAGTACCCCGGCGTGCACACCGAGTGGGACGTGCCGATCACCATGAGCGACGGGGTGGTGCTCAAGGCCAACGTGTACCGGCCGGCGGACGCGTCCGGACGGGCCGTGGACACGAAGACGCCGGTCGTCGTCAACATGACCCCGTACACGAAGCTGGTCTCGGCGGTCGCGAACGCGGCGCTCTCGGTCCCGCAGCTCGGCGATCCGATCATGGACTTCGCCCGGAACCTGAACCTGTCGGGTACCCCGGTCAGTGGTCTCGCCGACCTGATCAAGACGGCCTCCGGCGGCGGACTGCGGACGTTCAGCGTCGACCCCAAGCTGATCCAGGGCGGCTACACCCAGGTGGTCGTCGACGTTCGCGGGACCGGTTTCTCGCAGGGAACCTGGCAGGTCTTCCAGTCCCGGGAGCAGCAGGACACCCTCGAGACCATCGACTGGGCGTCGAAGCAGCAGTGGTCCGACGGCAAGGTCGGCATGAACGGGGTGTCCTACTCCGCGATCAACCAGGTGCAGGCCGCGAGCAAGCGTCCGGCCGCGCTGAAGGCCATCGTCCCGATCGAGCCCGGCGGCGACATCCTGCGTGACGTGGTCGCGCCGGGAGGCGGCATCGGCATCGGCTTCATGCCGGTGTGGCTGGCCGCGGTCAACGGGACGAAGTGGCTTCCGGACGTGCAGTCGCTCCTCAACGGGACCTTCGACTGGAAATGGTTGGCGGACCGGCAGTCCGACCCGCTCACCTTCGTGCCGCTGCTGCTCAACGCCCTCACCGTGCCGAGTGTCGACGCCGTCACGCCGGATCTGAAAACTCTTCTCGCGGAGGACAGCTCGTTGCGCCGCGACCTGGCCTCGAGTCCGGAGAACATCATCACCCCGACGATGGTCTACGGCGGGTGGCACGACATCTTCGCCAACAGCGAGCCGMRGATCTACAACGCCATCCCGCTGCCGCCCGGCCAGAAGCAGCTGATCATGGGCGACACCTACCACCTGAGTTTCGGCTCCGCGTTCGGTGAGCCAGGCAACCCGCCGCGGCTCGACGTGCTGCAGCGCGCCTGGTTCGACCGCTGGCTCAAGGGCATCGACAACGGGATCGACAGCTACGGCCCGGCCACCCTCTACCAGCAGGGCGGCGGCTGGACCAGCACCGACCAGTTCCCGCGGTCGGGCATGACGCATCAGCGGATGTACTTCGACGCGCGGTCGAGTGGCACCGCGAACGGCAGCGTCCACGACGGCAGCCTGGTGGCCACCAAGCCCGCCGACGGCGCGACCCTGACGGTCGCCCCGGGCCTGGCGACGCTGTGCTCACGGGACTCCGCGCAGCAGACGATCGGCATCACGGCGGTACTCGACGCCTGCGGCAAGGACTCGAGGTTCAGTCAGCAGAACGCGCTCAGCTTCACCAGCGAGCCGGTCACCGTCCGGACGGAGATCTCCGGCTCGGTGAACGTGCACCTGAACACCGTGCTCGACGCCACCGACGGCTACTGGGCCGCCACCCTCAACGACGTTGCGCCGGACGGGACTTCGACGGTGCTCACCAGTGGACAGCTCACGCCGTCGCTGCGTGCGATCGACGACGCGAAGAGCGGGAAGTCGGCGAACGGAGACTTCACGGACCCGTTCTACCGGCTGACCCTGGACAGCCGGCAGCCCGTGGTTCCCGGGCAGCCGCTCGCGTTGGACGTGGGCCTGACCGCCACCGATGCGGTGCTGGCCCCCGGCCACCGGCTCAGGGTCGACGTGTACGCCGCCAACTTCCCCAAGGGTTTGTTGCTTCGGCCGCTGCTCGACGAGAGCGGCCTGGAGCCGCAGCGTCTGGTGCTGGATCCGAACGCGCCCAGCTTCGTCAACGTCCCGGTCGGCACGCCGATCCGCTGAGGTCGATGAGTTTGCGCGCGCCGGCGGGTCTACCTCGGTGGAAGCTGTCGTAGGTAGGCGGTCGACAGGCTGGGAGGAGATCCGATGTTGGACCAGGAGTTCACGGCGGTACTGCAGAAGAGCCCGAACAAGGGCGGTTGGACGTACGTGGTGTGGCCGCAGTCGGTGGAGTTCTTCGGCACCCGGGGCCTGGTGAAGGTCAGCGGCACCGTCGACGGTCACCCCTTCCGCAGTTCGTTCATGGCTATGGGCGACGGCACGCACAAGCTGCCGGTCAAGGCGGATGTCCGCCGGGCCATCGGCAAGGAGGCCGGGGCGACGGTGACGGTTCGGCTGACCGAGCGGATCGTGGAGGACTGAGGTCGAGCGAGAAGGTCTGTCCCCGACGCGGGCTGTCATCGGTTGGGTGTCGAAGCAGTGCAGACCGGTTGCGGCCGAGTGTGTCTCGGCCGCAACCGGTCTGGTTGTGGGTGAGTGTTCAGGCCTGTGCCTGGTCAGGCCCAGTGGATCACGCGCCGGTTGTGGGCCGGCCTGGGTCTTCGCAACGGGTCCACCCAGGCCGGCGGTGTGAACCATGGGTGGCCGTCATCGCCGATGGCCACTGCCCAGTGGTTCCTGTGGATGATCGTGTGGTGCTTCTTGCAGAGCAGCACCAGGTTCGACAGTGCGGTGGGGCCTTTGGCGGACCAGTGGACGATGGGGGCACCTCCCTGCACGAAGTGCTTGGGGGAGGGTGGGCGTCGGTCCATGCGGCGGGGCGTCCGCAGCCGGGGAACGCGCAGCCGCAGTCCCGTGCCACCAGGGCTTTCCGGAGTTTCGGGGAGATGATGCGGGTGGTGACGCCGACGTCGAGTGGGTTGCCGCCCCGGTCGACGAAGATCGGGGTTACCTGGGCGTCGCAGGAGATGCGGGCCGCGATGGCGGCGGAGATCGGACCGGCCCACGGCATGCTGGCGTGACGACCGCGGCGGTACCGGCGGGGTGGCCTGAAACCGGCGGGGCGGGTGCAACCCTCGTGCTCGCCGACGGGGCCGGTTGCGTTGTCGGAGTGGTAGTCCCAGTCGTTTCCGGGCCAGGCCCCGGTCGCGGGTGTCGGCGACGTCGCGGCGACCGCGTCCTTCAGTGCGTCGACGTCGATGGTCACCGTGACGTGGGGTCGTTCGCCGCCCTCCATCGGTCCGCGTGCGTTGTCGAGGTGTCCGCGGATGATCTGTCCGAGGGCATCGGCGCGGCGCTTGGCGGCGGAGCGGTTGTCCCGGATCGGGTGGCCGTCCTCGTCGGTGGTCGGGTGCGGCTTCGACAGCCCGGAGAGGGCGGTCTGGAGGGCCTCGCCGGACTCGGCGTCGAAACTGCCCTTGACGAGCACCCGACCACCCAGGGTGGTGGAGGCGTGGAACTCGTTGAGTTCCGGGTTCTCGGCGTCGGACGGCAGGTCGCTGTCGCGCTCGAAGAGAATCTCCATCTCGCGTGCCCGGTCGCGCAGTTGCTTGGGATCTTCGACCTGGGCGGCGATGAGCAGGTAGGCCTCGCAGTCGTCGGCCCTGCCGCTGTTGGGGTCCGGGTTCTCCCAGTCCGTGCCGTCGGGCGCCGGGTCGATGTCGAAGTCGCGGGTGAGCTTCGCGAGTCGGTCGAGGAAGTTGACGATCACCTGCACGTGTCCGAGTTCGATCCGTCCCTCGTTCAGCACGTCGGCCACCTGCGGGTGCAGGGGGAGTTCGCGGGAGAGGCGGACGATCTGGGCGGCGCGGGCACGGTGCATCCGGGTGGCGCCGGCGAGCCAGGCGGTGGTGTCGGCGGCGCCGGCGTGTTCGGGGAGGCAGTGCTGGTCGGCCTCGTGGACGAGTCGAACGAGGAGCGCGTCGCGTCTGCGCATGTCCTGAACCAGCTCGGGTACCGCGGCGAGGATCTCGGTTTCGTCGAGTCGCCATGCCTCGACCCGGGCGGGGTCGGTGAGCATGGCGTCGAGTTTCATACACCAAATTCTACTCGCACGCACATTCGATCACAATGATGTTTCGCCTGGTGAAAGGCTTGTGTCGGACGCGCCTCAGCCCAACGCGTCCAGCGCCTCGTCGATCGGGGTGTTCCCGTTGTTGAACCCGATGAACCTGCCCGCGGTGCCCGGCCGCAGCARCGCCGCGGCGGCCACCCGTGCGACGTCCTCTCGGGTCACGCTTCGCGCGTCGAGGTCCGGGCCCGTCTCGATCCGGCCGGTGGCCGGGTCGAGCGTCAGCGCGCTGGGTCCGAGGATGGTCCAGGACAGGTCGGTGCCGCGCAGGTACTCGTCGGCGGCCGCCTTGGCCTCCGCGTAGGCGAAGAACGAGTTGTCCGACGGGACACCGTGATCCACCCGCGCACCGAGGTACGAGATCATGACGTACCGGTCGACGCCAGCCCGGGCGGCGGCGTCCATCGAGCGGATCGCGGCGTCCCGGTCGACGGCATAGGTGCGGTCCGGGTTGCCACCGCCCGCCCCGGCCGACCACACGACGGCGTCATGGCCCCGGAGGACCTCGGCGATCGCCTCCGTGTCGAGGTGCTCCACGTCGGCAACGACGGCCCCTGCGCCGATGGCCTCGACATCGGCGACCTGCGCCGGATCTCGGATGGCCGCGGTCACCTGGTCGCCCCGGCCGGTGAGGAGCCGTGCCAGGTGCAGGGCGATCTTGCCGTGTCCGCCGATGATCACGATCCGTGCCATGCCGCGTCCTTGTCGTCGCTGCCGGCGGTCCGGCAGGTGTCCGGGGTGGGCCTCCAGTGCAGCACAGCGGCGGCCGCCGCGCCCGGCTCAGCGCGGAACCGCGGCCGCGGGCCAGGCTCAGCTCAGCGCGCTCCCCGCGACCCACTGGTCCCACGGCACGCCCCAGTCGCCGTTCTGCCACACGTCGAGCGGCTCACCGCCGGTGTTGCGGATCTCCACCACGTCGCCGGGCTGGGAGAAGTTGTAGAACCACTGCGCGTTCGCCGGGTTGAGGTTCAGGCAGCCGTGTGAGGTGTTGGTGTTGCCCTGCGCCCAGACGCTGCTCTCCAGCTCGTGCAGGTAGATGCCATCGTTGCTGATCCGGGTGGCCCAGTTGATGGTCTCCTTGTAGCCGAGCCGCGAGTTGATCGGCAGGCCGTAGGTGGAGGAGTCCATGATCACCGGATTGGCCTTGTCCAGCACGGTGTAGGCGCCGGGCTGCGTCCAGAAGTGGAGCGTGGTGTTGCCGATGGTCTCGGTGCCGCCCCGGCCCATCGAGGTCGGCATCTCGCGGACCACCTGGCCGTTCTCGTACACAGTGACGATCTTGGTGTTGTCGTCCGCGATCGAGACGTGCGAGTCGCCGATCCGGAACGAGACCTTGTCGTCCTCCTGGCCGTAGAGGCCGTTGCCGAGCTGCGCACCGTAGATGTCTGCGTTCACCGTGACCTGGGTGCCCGGCGCGAAGTACTGCTGCGGCCGCCAGTGCACGTTCTGGTCGTCGAGCCAGTACCAGGAACCCTTTACCGGGGGAGTGGTGGTGACGGTCAGCGACTTCTCGGCCGTGACGCGGTCGCCGATCGGTTCGTCGAAGTGCACCACCGTGACCATGCCGACGCCGTAGGTGCCGCCGTCGCGGATCTCGGCGCCGCCGGTGGTGCGCAGGTACGCCTTGGTCTGGTTGCCGGGGTCGAGTGTGGTGACGGTGCTGTTCTTCGAGGTGGGGACGCCGTTCGCGTCCGCGGCCGCCACGTCGAGGGTGTAGGTCTTGCCGTAGCCGAGCGGCTCGCTCGGTTTCCACGACGTGCCGTCCGGTGTGGTGATGCCGGGAATGACCTTGCCGTCGGGATTGGTCAGCGTCACCGAGGTGAGAGTGCCCTGGGCGACGTCGACGCGGACCGGGCTGAGCGGGCTGACCGGGTCGCCGTCATCGGCGGGGGTGATCGAGACGACGGCGGCGCTGACGGTGGCGGTCGGCGAGGCGTTGGCGTCGCCGTTGTCGTCGGCGGAGATGGTGCACCCGGCGGCGAGGGTCGTCGCCAGGGCGATGCACGCCGCGCCGATCGATCGCCGCAGTGACTGCGTGAGCAAGATTCCTCCTGAACTGCTCGGGCGGTCAGGGCGGCCGCCCGGTGCGTACGGTGCCTGGCACCGATGCGTACAACGATATCGGCGCCCGTCCCCTCGCGCGTTTCCTGAGGCGAGGGTGAGAGTGGAGACACAGAAGCCGAACTGCCCGAGGCTCCGCCCGAGAGTGGTCAGGCGGGGCCCGCCGCCGAGACGAGGGTGCCGACGCCGAGCGCCGCCAGGATCCCGGCGCTGGCGGACTCGAGTCGGGCCGACACCCGAGGCTGTCGCAGCAGGGTGACCAGCCGCGAGGCCGCAACCGCGAAGCCGCCCATCACCAGTAGCGCGACAACGGCCTCGACCGCGCCGAGGGTCATGGCCGCGCCGAAGGTCACGTGCCCGAGGAACTGGGGGACCACCGCCAGGTAGAACAGGCCGACCTTCGGGTTCAGGGCGCAGGACAGCACTCCGGCGCCGAACGCCGAACCCGTGGACGCGGCCACCGGTTCCGCCGGCCCCCCGCCCACGGCCCGACGGCGGAGCAGCGCCCGCACCCCGAGGTAGACCAGGTACAGCCCGCCCGCGATCTTCAGCGCCCGGTATGCGGCCGCGGACTGCTCGAGCAGTGCCGCGAGTCCGAGAGCGACCACGGCCGCCCACACCAGGGAGCCGACGGCGACGCCCGCCGCCGCGGCGAGGCCCGGGCGGGTGCCGCCGACGCTGTAACGCAGCACCAGGAACGAGTCCGGCCCGGGCATGATCGACAGGAGCAGGCAGACGCCCGCGAAGCTGAGCAGGGTGGCGGCGGTCATGGCGAGAAGGAAAGCGCATCCGCAGACCCGTACTCAAACGGGTTTCTCCGCAGCGGGCGCCCGGGTTCCGGGGCGCCTGCGAAAACCCTTGCTGTGCAGATGTTTTCGGTTCTGTCGAAGCTGGCCGCCGGCGGTGGGGTGGGCGAGGTCACGAGGGTGGGGTTGACAGGACGGCGGACGGGCTGCAATTCTCTGGTCAGGTCATGAGTGCCAGCAGATAGCCCCGGCTTGCTGGCCGGCAACCCTCCGCCGCGGTGGGGTGCCCCGGGTGACGACCTGGCTGTAGTCCAATACCGGACACGGCAAGCGCGGACTCGATGCACACCCCCGCGACATCTCGGTACGGCCGACTCGTTCGGTCCGGCCGGTACGTCGCCTTCGCTGCACGCGAGTCCCTGAACCAGAGGGAAGCTTCAATGACTGCCGTACTCGACCCCACCTGTGCCGACACCGCCGACGCCGCTGCCGCTACCTGTGCAGCCACCGCCACGCGGATCGACGCCCCGTTCGCCGAGGTCTCCGGCGCCGGACTGTCCGTCCCGCTCGCCGACGGCAGCACCTGCACGTACGCCAACTTCGACTACGCCGCCAGCGCGCCCGCCCTCGCGCAGGTCACCGCCCGGGTCCAGGACCTGCTGCCGTACTACGCCAGCGTGCACCGCGGCGCCGGTTACGCCTCGCAGGTCTGCACCGCCAGCTACGAGGGCGCCCGTGACGTGGTCGCCGAGTTCGTCGGTGCGCGATCCGACGACGTGGTGGTCTTCACCCGCAACACCACCGACTCGTTGAACCTGCTGGCCGGCTGCGTGCCCGGCGACACCGTGGTCCTCGACATCGAGCATCACGCAAACCTTTTGCCCTGGAAGCGAAACGGCGCCCGCGTCGTGGAAGCTGCGGACACCGTCGAGGAGACGATCCGCCGGATCGTCGCCGAGCTGTGCGCCAAGCCGGCCGCGCTGCTCGCGATCACCGGGGCGTCCAACGTGACCGGTGAGGTGCTGCCGATCGCCCGCCTGGCGCAGGTCGCCCACGAGTGCGGGGCCCGGATCCTTGTCGACGGGGCCCAGCTGCTGCCGCACCGCCGCGTGGACCTGGTCGCGCTCGGGGTCGACTACCTCGCCTTCTCCGGCCACAAGCTGTACGCGCCCTTCGGCGCAGGTGTGCTGGTGGGACGGGCGGACTGGCTCGACGCCGCGGAGCCGTACCTGGCCGGCGGCGGCGCCACCCGCGACGTCTCCTCCGACAGTGTCGAGTGGGCGGCCGCGCCGCAGCGTCACGAGGCGGGCACCCCCAACGTCCTCGGGGTTGCCGCGCTGGCGGCGGCCTGCGAGGCGCTCGCCGGCCTCGATGCGGAGCAGGCACAGGCCCACGAGCGGGCGCTGTGCGAACGACTGGTCGAGGGCCTGAGTGCCGTCGAGGGTGTGGAACTTCTCCGAATCTGGTCCGACGCACCGGATTCCGTCGGAATCGTCACGTTCACCGTCGAGGGCTGCGAGCCGCGCGAGGTCGCGTCCTACCTCGCGGACCTGCACGGAATCGGCGTCCGCGACGGCCGGTTCTGCGCGCACCCGCTGCTGGCTCGACTGGGTCGGCGTGAGGGCGCGGTGCGGGCAAGCCTGGGCCTGGGCAGTCACTCCGCAGACGTGGACCGACTGGTGGCGGCGGTGCGCGAGTTCGTTGCCGCGCGCCGCGGCGGCGTGTCCGGGTAGCATCGCGTCATGGCATCCGTGACGACAGCGACGACCGTGGCGCGTGACGCCCGGTGGTGCCGTCGGCACGTGGATCTGTGCCGTACCGCGTCGGGCATGTGTCGGAGCTGAGTTCCCCACTCGCTCTGTTCATCCCACGCACACCCTAGGACTGCCATGTCTGTTCTTCAGTCTGCCCGTACCCGCCGCCTGCACGTCGCGGTGGAGTTGTCCGGCGCCGGTCACCACCCGGCCGCCGCGGCCCACACCGAGTTCCGGGTCCCGTTGGGGCTCACCGACTTCTGGGTCGATCTCACCGAACCGTCGGCGCCCGACCCGCCCCTGGACCTGCTCTCCGTGCCGGCCGATGTGGCGCGGGTGCGGGCCCACGACCTGCGCGAGGCGCAACTGCGCCGCGAGCGCATCCGAACCGAGGCGGCCGGCGAGGGCCGGGACCCGGACGCGGTGACCGTCCTGCTCGACGTGGAAGTACTGCTCGCCGACGACCATCGCAGTGCGCGAAGGGAACTGGCTCAACTGGACGCGGGCGCCCCGCGGGTGCCCGACAGCATCTCCTGCGTGGGCACCGCGGCCGGTCTCGCCGGACTGATCGCGGACCTTGCCGCCGCCGGCGTGGCGGACGGTGTCACCCTGCTGCCGCTGGTGCTGCCCAGGGTGCTCGACCGGGTGGTGGACGATGTGCTGCCGATCCTGCGCGACCGCGGGTTGGCCCGACCGTCGCCCCTCCTGGGCGAGGTGCTCGCGCCCTTCGGGTTCACCTCGGGGACAAGGGCACTCGCGTCCTGACCCGATGGTCGACGAGACTCACTCGTCGAGCGGCGTGGGCCGGTGGTAACGGCCGTCGTGGTAGAGCAGCGGCGACGCGGCGGCCTCCGCGTCGTCCTCGTCGTGCACCCGGGTGACCAGGCCGATCACCAGGGTGTGGTCGCCGGCGGGGATCAGCTGGTGGACGGTGGTGCGCAACCAGATCGGGGTCCCGTGCAGCACCGGTTCGCCGGACTCGAGGCGGTTCCACAGCGACACGTCGCGGAACCGCTCCTCCGCGCTGCGGGAGAACCGCTGCGCGAGGTGCCGCTGGTGCTCGCCGAGCAGGTGGATGACCAGCGAGCCCGCCCCGCGCAGGGCGTCGATGCTCGACGAGGTGTCCGCGATGTTGAACGACACCAGCGGCGGGTCGAGGGACAGCGACGCGAACGACGTCGCGGTGAACCCCACCGGACCCGAGCCGGCGTCGAGGGTGACGATGACGACGCCGGCGGGGTGCCGCCGCATCGCGGCCCGGTACTGCTCGCCGGTGATGCCGTCGGTCACCGGCTCACTCCATGTCGATCGTGAGCGCCGCGGTGATCCGGGTGAGCTCGCGGAACGTCGTCCGGAACACCGTGTCCGGGGTGCCGGCCGCCACCCACACCTCCGCGTAGCGGTCCAGCGCGGTGTCGACGTAGGTGGGCAGGTTGGTCGGGTGCCCGACCGGTGCGACGCCGCCGAGTGGCTGGCCCGTGAGCTGGCGCACCGCGCTGGCGGGTGCCCGGGTCAGCGTCCCCTCGAGCAGCTTGCCGGTGCGCTCGACGTCTACCTGGTGGTCGCCGGAGACGATCAGCAGCACCGGCTCGTCGTCGAGCAGGAACACCAGTGACTTCGCTATCGCGCCCACCGGCACGCCGAGCGCCGTCGCCGCGTCCTGCGCGGTGCGCGTGGGCTCGTCCTGGGTGACGATCACGCCGTGGTGGCCGCGCGCGATGAGGGTCTTCGCCACGTGGGCCGCATTCGGGTGCAGGTACCTGGCCATGATTCAGGGTAGGGCGAAAACGGACCCGCCACATCCCTTGTCGGCGCAGCGGCGTGTCAGCGCCTTCCGCGGGTGCGCCAGACGGTCATGCCGACGAGTGCGGCGGTGCCGGCCAACGCGTAGATCGCGAGGGTGAGGGCGGGCTGGCCCACCCCGGTGCCCGCGAAGTAGACGATGCTGCGCACGCCCTCGGTGCCCGCCCCCGGGGTGATCCAGCGCCCGATCGCCGCGTAGAAGCTGGGCAGCACGTTGGACCCGAAGGCGCCGCCGGCGCTGGGGTTGCCGAGCACCACGAAGATCAGGATCGCCAGTGGCACCGCGAGGATGCCGACGACCGCGCGCAGGCCCATGGTGAACATGCCGGTGGCGAACACGACGCCGGTCCCGAGCAGGGCCAGCGGCAGCAGGTGCCCGCTGAAGGTGCCCAGCACGTACGTGGTGACGAAGGCGCCGAGGAACCCCGAGACCAGCGCGTACCCGGCCATCACGGCGGTGTGGACCCAGGCCTCGCGCCGCGTCCGGGGAGCGCCGATGAGCAGCCCGATCGCGGCCGCCAGCAGGTAGCCGCCGACCACCCAGCCGATGGACAGGTAGAAGCCCGAGAGCCCGCGGTTGTCGTGCACGCCGACCGGCACCTCGTCCCGGACCACGAAGGCGCGGTGCTCGGCGGCGTCGACCTTGGTGAAGACGCTCTCGAGCGCGGTCGCGGCGGAGCTGCCCGCGCCGCTGGCCGTGATCAGCGTGTCGGTGCCGGTGGGGCTGACCACGTAGGCGCCCATGATCTCGCGGTCGTCGATGAGATTGCGGACCTCGTAGGTGTTCGCGGCGACGCGGGCCTCGACGGGACGCGAGTCGATCGCGTTGAGCCGGTCGGCGACCTGCTGGTCCATGCCCTCGGGGAGCCCGGCCTCGGCGACCACGGCGATCGGGATGTCGTGCGGTGTCGGCTGGTGGAAGGCCGCGACGTAGCTGGTGATGAAGCCGATCTGCAGCAGCAGGACCCCGACGACCAGCGCGACCAGGATCTGCCGGGTGCTGTAGCGGTCGGTCGGACTGGTCGACCGGTGCGGCTCGGCGCCCGTGTCCGCGTCGCCGGTGCCCGCGGGGCTGGTGGCGGCGTGGCTGATGGGTGGGGTCCCGGTGGGTGGGGTCCCGGTGGGCGGCGCGTCGGTGTCGGTGCTCGTCATGCGGTGCTTCCTCGCTGTCACGTGCTGCTTGCCGATACTCTCGGTATTGAATACCGTAAGTATCGTGAACGAGGTGAGTCAAGAGAGGGCTGCGTCACCGTCGGGTCCGGCGACGCGTCCGGGCCGGGACGTGGTGCGTCGACGGCTGCTCGACGCGGCGGCGGACGAGTTCGCCGAGCGCGGATTCGTGGCCGCCCGGCTCGCGGAGATCGCGCACCGGGCCGGCTTCACCAAGGGCGCGGTGTACTCCAACTTCGAGTCCAAGCAGGACCTCTTCGCGGAGCTGTTCGCCGAGCGCTCCCTCGAACTCGCGGGCCGGGTGCTGGCCGAGATCGCCGGGCTCAGCGCCACCGATGCCGCGGGCCGGGGCGGCGAGACGATCAGTTCGTGGCTGGTCGGCGATCCCGGTTGGGCCCTGCTGGTGCTCGAGTTCGGGGTCCAGGCCGGCCGTGAGCCCCAGCTCGCCGAGGCCTACCTGCACGAACGCCGCCGGCTGCGGGGTCAGATCGAGGAACTGATCGCCGAGCGTGCGGCCGAGTGGGGGGTGGCCGAGCGGGTCGACGCCCGCAACACCGCGATCACGCTGATGGCGCTGATCTCCGGACTGATGCTCGAGCACGCCGTGGATCCGGAGCAGGTGGACCGCGCTGCGGTGCAGGCCGCGGTCTCCGGGCTGTTCGCCAACGCCCTGCGACGAGGCTGACGCTCCGGGTCAGTACCCGTACCCGCCCTCCGGTCCCAGCATCCGTTCGATCCGGATCCGGTTGATCTTCGCCAGTTCGCCGGCCATGGTCTTGCGTTCGGCCTCGGGGGAGTTGGACAGCCGCACGGTGAGGTCGTCGAGCAGGGCCGTGGCGTCGCGGCCCGCGGCGCACCACAGGTAGGGGTAGCCGAAGCGGCTCTCGTAGCGGCCGCTCGCGGCCACCACCGCGGCCATTGTCGCCTCGTCGGGCGCCCACACCGCGCACTGCTCGAGGCTCGACGCGGTGGTGTGGACGCGCCGGGCCACCCCGGGGTGGCAGTCCAGGGCGTGGTCGAGGTCGGCGTCGGACAGCGCGAACAACTCCGAGTCGGCCCGGGTGAGCAGGTCGGCGTACGAGCGGTAGGGCCGGCCGTCGGCCAGGTGCCCGGACCAGGCGAGCGAGCAGCAGCACTCGAACAAGGCGTGCACCGCGCGCCCTCGCGGCAGCGCGTTGAAGCGGTCGAGGCCGATTCCCTGATGCATCAACATGTGCACCTTCACCGCCTTGATCCGGAGGGTCGTTCGCGAGGCTCGCCACCTGTGCCCCGTGCCGACTCGCCGGGAGGGCGTGGTGCTCGCGAAACCCATGCTTGTGTACGGGGAAGCCGTTGGAAAGGTTCCGGACCCGATTTTTCGCAGCCTTAACATGCGAGATCCGGGTTGTTACTCTCGAGTAATGACCGAACAGACCTGGAACGCCTTCACCGTCGAACGCAAGGATCACGTCGCGCAGGTGACGCTGATCGGCCCGGGCAAGGGCAATGTGATGGGCCCCGACTTCTGGAACGAGCTGCCCGAGGTGTTCGCCGAACTCGACGCAGACCCGGAGGTGCGGGCGGTGGTGCTCACGGGCTCCGGCAAGCACTTCTCGTTCGGCCTCGACCTGCCGGCGATGGCCCCGATGATGGCGCCGGTGCTCGGAGACAAGGCGCAGGCGGCCCCGCGCACCGCCTTCCACGAGGACATCAAGAAGATGCAGCGCGCGATCAACGCGGTTGCCGACTGTCGCAAGCCGGTGGTCGCCGCGGTCGCCGGTTGGTGCATCGGCGGCGGGCTCGACCTCATTTCCGCGGCGGACATCCGCTACGCCAGCGCCGACGCCAAGTTCTCGATCCGCGAGGTCAAGGTGGCCATCGTGGCGGACATGGGCAGCTTCGCCCGGCTGCCCGCGATCATCGGCGACGGTCACCTGCGTGAGCTGGCGCTGACCGGCAAGGACATCGACGCCGCTCGGGCCGAGAAGATCGGACTCGTCAACGACGTGTACGCGGACGCGGGTGCGGTCCTGGCCGCCGCGCACGCGACCGCCGCCGAGATCGCCGCGAACCCGCCGCTGGTGGTGCACGGCATCAAGGACGTCCTGGACCACGGCCGCTCGGCCGCCGTCGACGACAGCCTGCGGTACGTCGCGGTGTGGAACGCGGCCTTCCTCGCGTCCGAGGACATCGGCGAGGCCATGGCCGCGGTGTTCCAGAAGCGCACCCCGGAGTTCAAGGGTCGGTGATTTCGGGTCGGTGACCTGAGGTCGCGCGTGAACCGAAGGGCCGGTGCGGCTCTCACCTCTGCCGGTGGTCGTGGCGACCACCGGCAGAGCGCTGTTCAAGGCCGGGTAATCGGATTCCCGACACTTGCACGGCCGCCGCGGCCGGGAACATACTTGCAACTTCCCACTACTTGAATGCCGCAAGCAAGAAGGTCCGATGACGCCGGAAGAACTCGATCCCCTCGCCGACGAGATCGGCAACTACCTGGTCCGGCTCTCGCGCGTACGGGACCGCACGATCGCCCATGCCAAGGCCTCCGTCGGGATCGACCCGGCGGCCTATGCCTGCCTGTTCCGGCTGCTCAGCGACGGACCCATGCGCTCCGGTGCGCTGGCGGACGTGATGTACACCGACCCGTCGACGGTGAGCAGGCAGGTGGCCCAGTTGGTGGGCCGAGGGCTCGTGGAGCGTCAGCCCGACCCGACGGACGGGCGCGCGAGCGTCCTCGCGGTCACCGACGCCGGACGCGCCGCCGCCGGCCGGATCCGCGCGGCCCGCAACGAGCGTCTCGGCCGACTGCTCGAGGACTGGCCCGTCGACGACCTGCGTGACTTCGCCCGGCTGATGGACCGGTTCGTCTCGGACTACGAACGCATGCGGCCGGTGTTCGTGGCCGGCCTGGCGAAGCCGACGGAACAACTCGGCGGGGCCACGGGCGTACGGAGCGGCCGATGACCACCCGCGACACCTCGTCCGAGGTCGCCGACACCGCGCCCGGATCCGAGACGACCGGAGTCTTCACCCACCGCCAGATCCTGACGATCCTCAGCGGCCTGATGCTCGGCATGTTCCTCGCCGCGCTGGACCAGACCATCGTCTCCACCGCGATCCGCACCATCGCCGACGACCTCGACGGCTACGCGCTGCAGGCCTGGGTCACCACGGCGTACCTGATCACCGCGACCCTGGCGACCCCGCTGTACGGCAAGTTGTCCGACATGTACGGCCGCAAACCGTTCTTCATGGCCGCGATCATCATCTTCGTGCTCGGTTCGCTGCTGTGCACGCTGGCCCAGTCGATGTACATGCTCGCCGCCTTCCGCGCCTTCCAGGGTCTCGGCGCCGGCGGCCTGATGTCCCTGGCGCTGGCCATTCTCGGAGACATCGTCGGCCCCCGTGAGCGTGCCAAGTACCAGGGCTACTTCCTCGCCGTGTTCGGTACCTCGAGCGTCCTCGGTCCGGTGCTCGGCGGCCTGCTCAGCGGTCAGGACACCATCCTCGGAATCGATGGCTGGCGTTGGGTTTTCCTGGTGAACGTGCCCATCGGCATCGTCGCGTTCGCGGTGGTGTTCAAGGTGCTGAACCTGCCCAAGGTCCGCCGGCCCGACGTGCGGATCGACTTCTGGGGCGCGCTGGTTCTGGCGGTCGGCATCGTCCCGCTGCTGGTGGTTGCCGAGCAGGGGCGTGAATGGGGTTGGAGCAGCACCCGTTCGGTTTCCTGCTACGTGATCGGCGGGGTCGGGGTGATCGCCTTCGTGTTCGTCGAGAAGCGGATGCGCGACGCGGCGCTGATCCCGCTGCGCATGTTCCGGAACTCGACTTTTGCGATGGGCGTGGTCATCTCGGTGGTGGTGGGCGCGGCCATGTTCGGCGGCATCTCGCTGATCCCGCAGTACCTGCAGGTGGTCCGCGGCGCCAGCCCCACGATGGCGGGAATCCAGATGCTGCCGATGGTGGTCGGCATGATGTCGGCCTCCATCATGTCCGGGCAGCTGATCGCGAAGACCGGGCGCTACCGGGTCTTCCCGGTGGTCGGTGCGGTGCTGCTCACGCTCGGCGTCTTCCTCATGCACTACGTCGAGGCGGACACCTCGCTGGCCATCGTCATGTGCTTCATGTTCATCACCGGATTCGGCCTCGGCAATCTGATGCAGCCGCTGACGCTCGCGATCCAGAACGCGCTGCCCCCACAGGACATGGGTGTCTCCACCGCCGCGGCGACGTTCTTCCGGCAGATCGGCGGCACCCTCGGCGTCGCGGTGTTCCTGTCCATCCTGTTCGCGCAGCTGACGCCGAACATCTCCGACCAGTTGCGCACGGCGGCCCAGGACCCCGCCTACCAGCAGGCCGTGGTCGCGGGCCTGCACAGCTCCAACCCGGCCGACGTCGCGCTGGCGACGGGGCTGGCCAACCACGACGTGTCGGCGGCGGGCGCGGTGCTCAGGGACAGCTCGATCGTCCAGCAGCTCAGCTCGGAGCTGGCGGAGCCGTTCAAGGTCGGCTTCGCGGACTCGATGTCGACGGTGTTCCTGGCCGTCACCGCGATCGCGCTGCTGGGCCTGGTGCTGGTGCTGTTCTGGAAGGAGGTRCCGCTGCGGGTCGGCGGCGGCCTCGCGGCGTCGGCGGCGGCGCAGCGGGAGCAGGAGGCGTCGGCGGACTAGGGTATGCCTCTTCGTCGGGCAGGGCATGATTGTCGGATGCAGGTGACAATTCACTCGGAGTTGGTGGGTCCGCTGTCGTTGGACACCGATTCCGGATTTGCCGACGCGGTCACCATCCGAACTCCGAACGGTGCTGTGCCTGTTTGGCTGGGCATCTTCGAGGGTGTTTCTCAGAACGGCAAGCTTCTGGGTGAGACGGGTGGTCTCATCGACGCGTTCCCCGAGTTGGTGGGCAAGGCGCGGAAGCTCCTTGCGGATGATCTCGGCACCGGGACGCAGGTCGCCCGGTTCGTGGAGTTTCATTCGGACGAGCTCGACCTTCCGGAAGTCCGAAAGGCGCACGAGGAGTATCGAGATCAGCGCGCCACGGCGGAGGCGCTGGTGGCTCTCTTGGACCCGAAGGCATTTGTCTTGAAGGTGGGTGAAGGTGGCGGCCTGGAGAGCTGGATCGATTTCACGCTGTCGCCGGACGTTTCCGACCAGCTCCTGGTCGTTCRCTTCGATTCGGATCGACACGCGACGAGGATCTCGTGGGAAAGCTGAGGGATCGAACTCGCGTCAACGCACAACCAGGTCGGGAGACACGCCCTCAGACGCGCCGCATCACCGAGACCACCTTGCCCAGCACCACGGCCTCGTCGCCGTCGATGACGTCGTAGGCCGGGTTGCGCGGCTCGAGGTAGACATGCCCGCTCCGGCGCCGGAACACCTTCACCGTGGCTTCGCCGTCGATCATCGCGGCGACGATCTCGCCCGAATGTGCCTCGTGCTGCTGGCGTACCACCACGATGTCCCCGTCGCAGATCGAGGCGTCGACCATCGACTCGCCGCGCACGCGCAGTCCGAACACGGTGCCGGACCCGACCAGCTCGCGCGGCAGGGTCATCACGTCCCCGGCGTGCTCCTCGGCGAGGATGGGGCTGCCGGCGGCGATGTCGCCGACCACGGGCACGGCCACCGAGTTCCCGCCCGACTGCCGTGGCTCGGAGGCCCGCAGGAACGGGCGCACGTCGACCGGCCGTGACATCCCCTCGCCCCGCCGCAGAAAGCCCTTCTCCTCCAGACTCTTCAGGTGTCTCGACACCGACGACGACGACCGCAGGCCAACCGCGTCCCCGATCTGCCGGGTGTTCGGCGGATACCCGTGCGCGACCACCCAGTCCAGGATCGTGGCGAGAATCTGCTGCTGGCGGGGCGGCAGTGTCGAGGTGTCGAGGTGGTCGAGGTCGTCGTATCCGGTCACCCGGCGAATGGTAGTGGTGGCCAGCGACAATCGGCATGCCCCCTCCGCGCCGGGGTCGGGGGACAGGGCGGAATGCACTGCGGCCCAGTCATGTCCGGGTTCGGTGCCCCTGGGTGTGGAAACACGTGTGGGGTTCCGCCCGGCTACCGGACGGAACCCCACACGTTGACTTCAGACGAAGCGGCTCAGTGGCCGCCGTTGTCCTTCAGACGCTTGAACGAGGCCTCGATCTCGGCCTCCGCCTCGGCGCGCCCGACCCAGTCGGCGCCGGTGACGTGCTTGTTGGGCTCGAGGTCCTTGTAGTGGACGAAGAAGTGCTTGATCGCGTCCAGCTCGAACTGCGAGATGTCGCTCAGGTCCTGGATGTGGTCCCAGCGGGTGTCGCCGGCCGGCACGCACAGCACCTTGTCGTCTCCGCCGGCCTCGTCGACCATCTTGAACATGGCGACCGGGCGGGCCTCGACAATGACGCCGGGGAAGACCGACTCGGGGAGCAGGACCATCGCGTCGAGCGGGTCGCCGTCCTCACCGAGGGTGTTCTCGATGAAGCCGTAGTCGGCGGGGTATCCCATCGCGGTGTAGAGGTAGCGGTCCAGCTTCACACGGCCGGTCTCGTGGTCGACCTCGTACTTGTTGCGCTGACCCTTGGGGATCTCGATGGTGACGTCGAACTCCACGCCGCTTCCTCGCTTTGTCTCGGTGGATGATGCCGGGTCAGGGTAACCGGTCGACGATACTGTGGAACAACGGAACGACCAGTGGAGTGCCGCGGGGGCGGACCACGACGAAATCGGAGGGGTGTTGGCGAAGGCAGGCGCGAAGGACCGCAAGATGGGGTCCCTGGCCGCGCAACGGCGCAAACGGGTACGGATTCTGCTGATCGCGGTGCTGGTCGCGGCGCTCGGCGCCACGGGCACAGTGCTCGCCGTCACCCGCCCCGACCTCGGTCTTTCGGCGGACGCGACGACCACCGCGACCAATCCGGCGCCGCCGCCGGTGCTGCCGACGCCACAGGTCGCCCCGGTGCCCGACGACGCACCGATGCCGACGACGGCCGGGCTGGCCGCCGCGCTGGCCCCCGGTCTGGCCAACCCGGATCTCGGGACGTTCACCGGGGTGGTCTCCGACGCCGCGACCGGGGCGGTGCTCTGGAGCCAGGGCCCCGACGCCCCGATGGTCCCGGCGTCGACCACCAAGGTGCTCACCGCGACCGCGGCGCTGCTCGCGCTCGGCCCCGAGCACCGCGTCGCCACCCGGGTGGTGCGCGGCGACACGCCGGGCCAGATCGTGCTGGTCGGCGGCGGCGACCCGACGATGACCGCCCAACCGGCCGGCCAGCCCGGCTTCTACCCGGGTGCCGCCCGCCTCGACGACCTGGCCGCCCAGGTCCGCAGCTCCGGCGTGGTGGTGGACAGCGTCGTCGTCGACAACGGCGCCTACGCGGGCCCGGCGCTGGCGCAGGGCTGGTTCCCCGCCGACGTCGGCGCCGGCTACATCGCGCCGATGGAGCCGGTGATGCTGGACGGCGGACGCCTGCGCCCGCTCGAGGACGAGTCCCCGCGCAGCGCCACCCCCGCCCTCGACACCGGTCGGCTGCTGGCCGCCGCGCTGGGCGCCGACCCGGCCGCCGTCACCGTCGGTACCGCACCGTCCGGCGCCGCCCCGCTCGCGTCGGTGGAATCGGCGCCGCTGCGGGACCGGCTCGGACAGATGATGGGGCACTCGGACAACGTGCTCGCCGAGGCCGTCGGCCGCGAGATCGCGATGAAGGCGGGCATGGAGCCGTCGTTCGGCGGAGCGGTCGCCGCCATCTCCCAGACCCTCGTCGCCGGCGGATTCGACGTCGGCGGGCTGACCCTGCACGACGCGAGCGGGCTGTCCGTCGACGATCGGATCCCGGCCCGGTTGCTGGACCGCGCGCTGACCGCGGCGGCAGGCGACTCCGCCCCGAAGCTGCGGCCGCTGCTTGACTACCTGCCCGTCGCCGGTGCCACCGGCACCCTCTCGGACCGGTACGCCTCCGGCGACCGCAACGGCGCCGGTTGGGTGCGCGCCAAGACCGGCACGCTGTCGGCCGCGAGCGCGCTCGCCGGGTACGTCACCGACGTCGGCAACCGGGTGCTCACCTTCTCGCTGATGTCCAACGACCGTCCGCCGCAGGTCAGCCGCCCGGCCCTCGACGCGCTCGCCTCGACGCTGCGCTCTTGTGGGTGTCAGTGACGTTGCTGCCGATGACCCAGGACGGTTCGGATGCGCCCGGTGGGCTCGCCGGGGCGGTCGACTGGGATGTCGCAGCATGGGCCGGGGTTCGGCTGTCCCGACCAGGCCCACGCACCAGCCGGTACTCCGCGGAGGCCGTCGTCGCGGAACTGTCGGAGGCGTCGGTGTGCGCCGAGGGACCGGTCCGGGAGGTCACCGGGCTCGCCGACGGGCTGCCCGTGCCGCAGGCCCGGGTGGTGGACCGCGCCGGCTGGATCCGGGCCGCCGCCGACTCGATGGCCAATCTCACGGGTGACGCCGACCGGCCGACCACCGGCGGGGGACTGCTCGCCGGCCGGCCGGCCGGGCTGCAGGCGGGCGCAATGCTGGCGTTCCTGTCCTCGGCGATCCTCGGCCAGTACGACCCGTTCACCGGCGAGCACGGCACGCTGCTGCTGGTGGCGCCGAACGTGGTGTCCGTCGAGCGCACGCTGCGGGTGGTGCCGAGCGACTTCCGGCTGTGGGTGTGCCTGCACGAGGTCACCCACCGGGTGCAGTTCTCGTCCGCGCCGTGGATCGCGGACTACATGCGCGAGAGCGTCGCGACCCTGGGGGCCGCGGGCGACGAACCGATCGCCGACCTGATCGGCCGGCTCGCCGAGGAACTGCGCAGGCGTCGCGGCGGCGTCGAGCAGGCGCCCGAGGAACGCGGCCTGCTCGGGCTGCTGCGCGCGACCCAGTCGGAGTCGCAGCGCGTGGCATTGGACCGGCTGCTGATTCTCGGCACCCTGCTCGAGGGACACGCCGACCACGTGATGGACGCGGTCGGGCCGGCGGTGGTGCCCACGGTGGCGCAGATCCGGGACGCCTTCGACAAGCGCCGGACGCGGCAGAGCAACCCGCTGCAGCGGCTGGTCCGGGCGCTGCTCGGGATGGACGCGAAGATGGCGCAGTACGTGCGCGGCAAGGCCTTCGTCGACGCCGTCGTCGGCCGGGTCGGGATGAGTGAGTTCAACGCCGTCTGGACCGGGCCCGACACGCTGCCCCGGGTCGACGAGATCGACGACCATGAGAAGTGGATCGCCCGGGTGCTGGGATGAGCCGGGCGGAGCCCGCGGAACCGGTTGGCCGCCTGCCCGAGGGCCCGGCGCTGCTCGAGGTGCGGCACGCGGTCCGCCGCTGGCGGGAGGAGTACGGCGGCGACGCCGGCGTCGCGGTCGGGCTCTCCGGCGGTGGCGACTCGCTGGCGCTGACCGCGGCCGCCGTCGCGGAGGCGGGGCCGGTGCACGCGCTCGTCGTCGACCACCGGCTGCAGGACGGCTCCGGCGAGGTGGCCGCGAGGGCAGCCGAGCGCGCTCTGGCGTTGGGCTGCGCGTCGGCCCGGGTGCTGGCGGTGCGGGTGCAGGGCGCGGGCGGCCTGGAGGCGGCCGCGCGGCGGGCGCGCTACGAGGCACTCGACGACGCGCGTGGCGCCCGCCCCGTGCTGCTCGGGCACACCCTCGACGACCAGGCGGAGACGGTGCTGCTCGGTCTCTCCCGCGGGTCCGGTCCGCGCTCGCTGGCCGGCATGCGCGCCGACGACCCGCCGTGGGGGCGGCCGCTGCTGCGGGTGCGTCGCGCCGTGACCGCCCGCGCCTGCGCCGAGCTGGGTCTGAAGCCCTATCAGGACCCGCACAATTCGAGCCCCGAGTTCACCCGGGTGCGGCTGCGCTCCGAGGCGCTGCCGCTGCTCGAGCAGATTCTCGGCGGCGGTGTCGCGCCCGCCCTGGCACGCACCGCCGACCAGCTACGCGAGGACGGTGAAGTGCTCGACGGGCTCGCGGCGGAACTGCTGGCGTCGGCCGAACGGGTCGACGACGGGACCAGTGTGCTCGACGTCGCGGCCCTCGCCGATGCGCATCCCGCGGTGCGACGCCGGGTGCTGCGGGCCTGGCTGCTCGGGCAGGGTGCGCGGGCCCTGACGGACCGGCAGCTGCGGACGGCCGACGACCTGGTCGGGCACTGGCGCGGGCAGGGCGGGGTGGCCGTCGGCGGCGGTCGACCGGGCGCGAGGTTGGTGCTCTCGCGGCGACGTGGCAGGCTGTCGGTCGGGCTCGTCAGCGACCAACAAATCAGCGACCAACAAAGGGGTTAGCGCCGTGTACGAAGGCGACATCGCATCGGTCTTGATTTCCGAGGAAGAGATCCGCGAGAAGACGGCCGAGCTGGCCGCGATCATCGCGGAGCGCTACCCGGTCGACGCGCCGGAGGGTGACCTGCTCTTGGTGGGCGTGCTCAAGGGCGCCGTCTTCTTCATGACCGACCTGGCCCGGGCCCTGCCGATCCCCACCCAGATGGAGTTCATGGCGGTGAGCTCCTACGGCTCGTCGACCTCCTCCTCGGGCGTGGTGCGGATCCTCAAGGACCTCGACAAGGACATCGCGGGCCGGAACGTGCTGATCGTCGAGGACATCATCGACTCCGGTCTGACGCTGTCCTGGCTGATGCGCAACCTGTCGACCCGCAACCCCGCCTCGCTCGAGGTGGTCACGCTGCTGCGCAAGCCCGACGCGGTCAAGGCCGACGTCCCGGTCGCGAACGTGGGCTTCGACATCCCCAACGAGTTCGTCGTCGGCTACGGCCTCGACTACGCCGAGCGTTACCGCGACCTGCCCTACATCGGAACCCTCGAGCCCACCGTCTACGGCGGCTGAGGACACACCCGCGATGACGGGCCCGGACTTCACCGCCGCGTCCATCGCGGCCCGGGTGCGGGCCGGTGAGCTCACCCCGCTCGACGCCGTCGACGACGCGTTGGGCCGGATCGCCGCCCGCGACCCACGGTTCCGGGCCTTCGTCACCGTGCGCGCCGAGCAGGCCCGTGCCGAGGCGGCCGCGCTGGCCGGCCGCGCCGATCTCGCGTCGCTGCCGCTGGCGGGCGTGCCGATCGCCGTCAAGGACAACGTCGCGGTCACCGGTCATCCGGAGGGCGACGGCTCCGCGGCCACCTCGAGGGTTCCCAAGACCGAGGATCACGCCGTGGTGGCGCGGTTGCGGGCCGCGGGCGCGGTGGTCGTCGGCATCACCGCCGTCCCCGAACTGTGCGTGTGGGGTGCCACCGACACCCCGGACGCGATCACCCGGAACCCGTGGAATCCGGAGCGGACGCCCGGCGGCTCGTCCGGCGGGTCGGCCGCGGCCGTCGCCGCGGGCATGGTGCCGGTTGCGCACGGCAACGACGGCATGGGATCGATCCGTATCCCGGCCGCGGACTGCGGGCTGTTCGGCATCAAGCCCGGCCGCGGGCTGGTGCCCGCCGAGCTGGGCGTGAACTCCTGGTTCGGCATGTCAGAGAACGGCCCACTGACGACCACGGTCGAGGACGCGGCGCTGTTGCTCTCGGTGATGGCCGGTCGGCCCGAGCTCGCGGAGATCGCCGACCCCGGCGCCCTGCGGATCGGGGTGTCGGTGGCCTCCCCGCTGCCGGTGGTGCGGGTGGACACGCACTGGCGGGCCGCGGCCGAGGGCGCCGCCGCGGTGCTCGGCGGGGCCGGTCACCACGTCGCGACCGCGCGGTTGCCGTATCCGGTGAACCCGCTGCCGCTGTTTGCGCGCTGGACCGCGGGCACCGCGGCGGACGCGAAGTTGCTGGACCCCGCGCTGTTGCAGCCGCGGACCCGACGGCACGCGGCGGTCGGCCGGGTGCTGGCGGGCCGGGTCACCGCGGGCCCGGTGGAACGGCTGGTGTCGGCGCTCGAGAGTTACTTCACCGAGCACGACGTGGTGATCACCCCGACCCTCGCGGCCGCGCCGATCCCGGCGTTGCGGTGGAGCGAGAAGTCCTGGCTGTCGAACGTGGTGGCCAACATCCGGTACGCGCCGTTCCCGTCGTTGTGGAACCTGGTCGGCTGGCCCGCGGCCAGTGTCCCGGTGGGCATCCACCCGGAGTCGGGCACGCCGCTCGGGGTGCAGATCGCCGCGCCGCCCGGGGGCGAGGCACGGATCCTGGCCGTCGCCGCGCAGCTCGAGCAACTGCGGCCCTGGACGCGGGTCGCGTCGGTGTGACTGCCGGCGGGTCGCGTCGGTGTGACTGCCGGCGGGTCGCGTCGGTGTGACTGCCGGCGGGTCGCGTCGGTGTGACTGCCGGCGGGTCGCGTCGGTGTGACTGGACGCGGTGACTACGCGGGTCGGTCCGCGGAATCGTGCGAGACCACCCGCTCGAGCGCGCGCAGGTCCTGTTCGAGCATCCGGAACAGCCAGTAGGCGGCCAGGAACGCGAAGATCGCGCCGACGCACAGGAACCGGACCGCGTCGATCACCTGGGGAATCTGCTCGGGCGAGAGGAAGGTCACCCCGGCGACCGCGACCAGCGGCACCGAGGCTGCGACCGCCAGGTATCGGGTGCTGCGCCGGTCCAGGCCGCGGAGCTTGCGCGCGTCGTCGCTGCTGGTGATGCCCAACGGCAGCAGCACCGGGTAGAGACATCGGACCGCATAGAACGTCACGAAGAAGAACGGGTAGGCAACCGCGATCGCCCCGCACACCGCCAGCGAGGCGATGAAGTGCACGTACACGTGGGACGGGATGCCGCCCGCCCCGAGCTGCAGTGCGATCGGGTAGGCGAGGCCCGCGACGGACCACAGCCCGAACACCACCAGCACCACGCGGTCCCCGAGCAGCAGCGTGTCGGTACGTGCCCGGGCGAGGGTCCGCACGTCGTAGGTCCGGCCCCGGCGCAGACCCCGGGGCACCGTCAGGGGGTAGCGGCACATGTACAGCAGCAGGATCGCCCCGAGCGGAAACGTGATCGCGTTGATGACGGTCTGGATCTGCTCGAAGCTCTGCTGCACGTCGGGGGAGAGCGTGTTGATGATCAGCGACTTGTTGTGGTGGTAGTTGTACAGCCCCGCCGCCGCATTGGGCACCGCGATGGCAAGTACCAGGATCGGGATCGCCCAGCGCCGCATCCGGATCCGTCCGCTGTCCGGCGGCGGGTCGACGAGGTCGCGGGCGTGCGGGTCCAGGCACAGCTCGAGCTGCTGGGCGAGTTCGGCGCCGGTCGGCCACCGCCGGTCGGGGTCCGGTTCGAGGCAGGTGAGCAGCACCCGGCGCAGCGCCGCCGGACAGTTCGCGGGCAGCTGGTCGAGTGCGGTGAGTTCCACGCCGCGATGGCGTGTCGCGACCATCCGGTCCAGGTCGGTGTCGGCGGCCGCGTCGTCCGCGAACGGGCGTCGGCCGGTGAGCAGCTCCCACAGCATGACGCCGAGCGCGTACAGGTCGCTGCGGGTGTCGAGGTCGGCGGCCGTCGTCGCGGACGACGGCTGGCAGGCACGCAACTGCTCGGGCGACATGTAGGCGAGCGAGCCGCCGAAGTAGGCCACCGGGCTCGCCCCGGAAACCTGCTCGCTGAAGCTGATGTTGAAGTCCGCGAGCTTGGGCACGCCCTCGGCGGTGAGCAGCACGTTGGCCGGCTTGATGTCGCGGTGCAGCACACCGTGTCGGCCTGCGTAGTCGAGCGCGTCGGCCAGCCGCCTGCCGAGCCACGCGACGGTCTCCGGCCAGGACAGCCGGGAGATCTCGTCCCGGACGCTCGAGTCGGTGGGTCGGAGCCCGCCCTTCGCGTCGAGCACGGCGTCGATCTCGTCGAGCAGCAGCCGCCCGTTGCGGGCGTCGGCCGGGGTGTCACGGACCCGGCGGAGCACGCCGAGCAGGGTGCCGCCGGGTATGTACTGCATGTACAGCAGCTTCAGCTCGAGGTCCTGCGCCACCCGTTGGTCGAAGACCCGGACGATGTAGTCGTGGTCGAGCTGGGCGAGGGTCTGCGGCTCGGTGCCGTGGTCGCGGGAGATCTTCACCGCGACCATCCGCTGCATGGAGCGCTGGCGGGCCAGGAACACCCGGGCGAACGCGCCGCGGCCCAGCGCCATCAGCAGGTCGAAGTCGTCGACGTGCTGGCCGGAGTCCAGGTCGTCGAGGGTGGGGGGGCCCGCGTCCGGACGGGTGGCGGCCAGCGACGTCCGGGTGCGGCCGCCGGGCGCGGTGGCTTCGAGTGCGGTGGTTTCGGCCGCCGTGCTTTCGAGGGCCGTGCTTTCGAGGGCCGTGGCTTCGAATGCGGTGGTCGGCGGTCCGGGAGGTTCCAGTGCCGTCCGCTCGGGCGCATCGCGCTCTGGCGACGGGTTCGCCGCGACCGTCGCCTCGGGCGGTGGTCGGGTCGGACGGTCCGTCATGGCCCCGCCCGCCGATCCTGACGCCCGCTCCGTGGACATCGTCCGAAGGGCACGGGGCTAAGCGTATCGCCGTCAGAACGGCCAGGCGGGAAGCTCGGGCAGGCCGTCCCGGGTCGGCCGGCCGATCAGCCAGGCCAGCAACTCGGCCCGCGGCAGGTCCGGCGGTGTCACGTCGGGGGCGGCGACGGCGAGTTCGGGCAGCTGCGACTCGAGCGTCGACTCGACGAACGACACCGGCCAGTCCCGGCACGAGTAGCCGAGACCGAGGTCGAGGTGATGGATCTCGAGCTCGTGCCAGCGCAGCAGCGGGATGTCCCGGGCGGTGACGGGCTTGCGCCACTTCACCGGGGTGCCGAGCAGGTCCGGGCCGATCCCGCGCAGGGAGTCGAGCAGCCGTCGACCGGCGAAGCGGAAGTCCGCGGCGAGCAGGGCCACCGGCCGGTCGGCGCCCTCCTCGATGGCGGCCGCGCGCGCCTCGCGGCCGCCGGGGTACATCTCGCGCGGGGTGCCGTCGAGCACGCCCACCGCGAACCGGTTCAGCGCGTCCGCGTTCCGGGCCAGGTGTGAGACGAGGTGCCCGCGGGTCCAGCCGGGCAGCAGCGACGCCGCCCGGGCCTGTGCGTCGGTGAGTGAGGCGAGGGTCGACTCCACCCGCCGCTGCGACTCGTCGAGCTCGGTCAGGGCCTCGTCGTGCGCCATCGTCATGCCGGGAGCGTAACTGCGCACCGCCGGGTGCGAGCTGTGGAACCATCGCGGTGTCCCGCTCGTTCTACTGTTCGGGACCGGTGCCGATGCCGGCCCGTGCCGAGAGTGCTACCGGGCATTGCCCGAGGTTCTCGCGGTAACCTTGATTGTCCGGTTTGCAGCCGGAACCCGGCGTACCACGCTTGCCCGAAGCTGGAAGGCTCGACCGGAACTGGAAAGGAACAGGCCCGCAGCGGCTGAACCTGTATGAACCGCAAGACTGTGTTTCGAAACCTGGGGATCGTCGCCGCCATCCTGCTGATCATCTATGCGTTCAGCTACTTCGGCAATGACACCCGCGGGTACACCAACGTCGACACCTCGGTCGCGATTGCCCAGCTCCAGGGCAAGAACGTCACCGACGCGCAGATCGACGACCGTGAACAACAGGTCCGGTTGACCCTGAAGAAGGGCAACGAGGCGACCAGCGACGCCACCCAGATCATCGCCAAGTACCCGAGCGCCGCGTCCGAGCAGATCTTCACCGAGGTCCAGAAGGCCGGGATGGAGAAGTACGACACGAAGGTGAGCCAGGAGAGTTGGCTCACCTCGCTCCTGCTGTTCGTGCTGCCGATGGTGATCCTGCTGGGCCTGTTCGTCTTCGTGATGGGCCGCATGCAGGGCGGTGGCAAGGGCGGCGTGATGGGCTTCGGCAAGTCGAAGGCCAAGCAGCTCTCCAAGGACATGCCCAAGACGACGTTCGCGGACGTCGCGGGCGCGGACGAGGCCGTCGAAGAGCTGTACGAGATCAAGGACTTCCTGCAGAACCCGGCGCGGTACCAGGCCCTCGGCGCGAAGATCCCGAAGGGCGTGCTGCTCTACGGCCCGCCCGGCACCGGTAAGACGCTGCTGGCCAGGGCCGTCGCAGGCGAGGCCGGGGTGCCGTTCTTCACCATCTCCGGTTCGGACTTCGTCGAGATGTTCGTCGGTGTCGGCGCCTCCCGCGTGCGCGACCTGTTCGAGCAGGCCAAGCAGAACAGCCCCTGCATCATCTTCGTCGACGAGATCGACGCGGTCGGCCGCCAGCGCGGCGCCGGCCTCGGCGGCGGTCACGACGAGCGTGAGCAGACCCTCAACCAGTTGCTCGTCGAGATGGACGGCTTCGGTGACCGCACCGGCATCATCCTGATCGCCGCGACCAACCGCCCCGACATCCTGGACCCGGCGCTGCTGCGTCCGGGCCGGTTCGACCGCCAGATCCCCGTCGGCAACCCGGACCTGGCCGGCCGCCGCGCGATCCTCAAGGTGCACTCGCAGGGCAAGCCGCTGGACCAGCACGCCGACCTCGAGGGCCTGGCCAAGCGGACCGTCGGCATGTCCGGCGCGGACCTCGCGAACGTCATCAACGAGGCCGCGCTGCTCACCGCCCGCGAGAACGGCACCGTGATCACGGAGGCCGCACTCGAGGAGTCGGTCGACCGCGTGATCGGCGGCCCGCGCCGCAAGAGCCGGATCATCAGCGAACACGAGAAGAAGATCACCGCCTACCACGAGGGCGGGCACACCCTGGCCGCGTGGGCGATGCCGGACATCGAGCCGATCTACAAGGTCACGATCCTGGCCCGCGGTCGTACCGGTGGCCACGCGATGACCGTCCCCGAGGACGACAAGGGTCTGATGACCCGCTCGGAGATGATCGCCCGGCTGGTGATGGCGATGGGCGGGCGCGCCGCGGAGGAACTCGTGTTCCACGAGCCGACCACCGGCGCCTCCTCGGACATCGACCAGGCCACCAAGATCGCCCGGGCGATGGTGACCGAGTACGGCATGAGCGCCAAGCTCGGCGCGGTCCGCTACGGGCAGGAGCAGGGAGACCCGTTCCTCGGCCGCTCGATGGGCGTGAGCTCGGAGTACTCACACGAGGTGGCCCGCGAGATCGACGAGGAGGTGCGCAACCTCATCGAGGCCGCGCACACCGAGGCGTGGTCGATCCTGAACGAGTACCGCGACGTCCTCGACATCCTCGCGACCGAACTGCTCGAGCGGGAGACCCTGACGCGCAAGGATCTCGAGCAGATCTTCACCAGCGTCGAGAAGCGTCCCCGGATCACCGCGTTCAACGACTTCGGTGGCCGGACCCCGTCGGACAAGCCGCCGGTGAAGACGCCGCGAGAGCTGGCGATCGAGCGCGGCGAGCCGTTGCCGGACGAGCCCGCGCGTCAGCCCACGTTCAGCAAGCGGACCTCGGCTCCGGCCGCGGTTCCGGCGGCCGCGCCTGCGCCGCAGAACGGATACCCGGTGCCGGCCACGAACAACGGCGGCTTCCAGGCGTTCGGGGATCCGAACCGGCAGCAGCCGCAGGGTTCGGTGCCGGACTACGGCGCGCCCGCCGGCTGGTCGGCGCCCGGCTGGCCGCCGCGTGACCCGAACGAGGGGCAGCACGCGCGTCCGGCGGAGTACCCGTACGGCCAGTACCCGCAGGGCGGTCAGACCCAGCAGTACCCGCCGCAGGGTGAGTACCCGCAGGGCGGCTACTCGCAGGGCGAGTACCCCCAGGGGCAGTATCCCCAGCAGGGATACCCGCAGTGGAACCCGCCGCCGCAGCCGCCGTTGGAGAGCCAGCCGCGCCCGGAGCCGCAACCCAAGTCCGGTACCAAGGACACGGCGACCGAGCGCTGGGAAGGCCCGAACGGGCAGCAGTAGGTCCCGGAGCACTAGGCTGTTCCACTGGTCTGTGTCTCAGGGACGCTAACGGTGGACATCGGTCCGAGAGGTGGAGGTGCGGTCGGGTGTCGGTCAATCAACTCGGTGGTGCGAATTCCCATGGGGGAAGCAACGAGTCGCACGAGCTGACGGCGTTGGCGTCGGGGCGGGTGTTCGATCAGCCGCGTGCGGAGGCGGCGGTGCGAGAGCTGCTCCTGGCGGTCGGTGAGGACCCCGATCGGCCGGGGCTGCTCGACACCCCGTCACGGGTGGCGCGGGCGTACCGGGAGGTCTTCGCCGGCCTGTACACGGATCCGGACTCGGTGCTCAACACCACCTTCGACGAGGGTCACCAGGAACTGGTGCTGGTCCGTGACATCCCGATGTACTCCACGTGCGAGCACCACCTGGTCTCGTTCCACGGAGTCGCGCACGTCGGCTACATCCCCGGCACCACCGGCCGCGTGACGGGCCTGTCGAAGCTGGCCCGCCTCGTGGACCTGTACGCGAAGCGTCCGCAGGTGCAGGAGCGGCTGACAAGTCAGATCGCGGACGCGATGATGCGCAAGCTCGATCCGCGCGGCGTCATCGTCGTGGTCGAGGCGGAGCACCTGTGCATGGCGATGCGGGGCATCCGCAAGCCCGGCGCCAGCACCACCACCTCGGCCGTGCGCGGCCTGCTCCAGTCCAGTGCCGCCTCGCGCTCCGAGGCCTTGGACCTGATCCTGCGCAAGTGACCGTGCTGCCGACACCGGGCCGCTGCGTGGTGATGGGCGTGCTGAACGTCACCCGGGACTCCTTCTCGGACGGCGGCCGGTTCCTGGACCTCGACGCGGCCGTCGAGCACGGTCTGGAACTGCGCCGTCTCGGCGTGGACATCGTCGACGTCGGCGGCGAGTCGACACGGCCCGGCGCCCAGCGGGTCGACGCGGCGGTAGAGGCGGAGCGTGTCGCGCCGGTGATCGCGGCGCTCGCCGCGGAGGGCATCCCGGTCAGCGTCGACACGATGCGCGCCTCGGTCGCCCACGCCGCCATCGAGGCGGGCGCCGGCGTGGTCAACGACGTCTCCGGTGGACGCGCGGACCCGGCGATGGCCTCGGTGGTGGCGGACGCCGGGCTGCCGTGGATTCTCATGCACTGGCGGTCGGCGGGGGAGTACGTCCACGCAGGCGGTGTCGAGCACTACGGCGACGTGGTCGAGGAGGTCGCCACGGAACTGCTCGTCGCGGTCGACGCCGCGGTGCGCGCCGGAGTGGACCCGTCCCGGCTGCTCCTCGACCCCGGACTCGGTTTCGCGAAGACCGCTGAGCACAACTGGGCGCTGCTCGGGGCGCTGCCGCGGCTCAACGCGCTCGGTTTCCCGGTGCTGATCGGCGCCTCGCGCAAGCGGTTCCTCGGCTCGCTGCTCGCGGACGCCGACGGCGACCGTCCACCGGCCGGCCGGGAGGTGGCCACGGCGGTGGTCTCGGCGCTGGCGGCGCGCGGCGGCGCCTGGGGCGTGCGGGTGCACGACGTGCGGGGTTCCCGCGACGCGATTGCGGTGGCCCAGGCCTGGGCCGCGGCGGAGGGGGTGGCCGATGTCTGATCGAATCGAACTGCGCGGGTTGAAGATTCGCGGCAATCATGGGGTTTTCGAGCACGAGAAGCGGGACGGGCAGGACTTCTACATCGACATCACGGTGTGGCTGGACCTGGCGCCGGCCGCAGCTTCGGACGATCTCGCCGACACCCTGAACTACGGCGAGTTGGCGGAGACCGCCGCCGCCATCGTCGCGGGACCGCCGCGCGACCTCATCGAGACGGTCGCGGCCGAGATTGCCGAGGCGGTGCTGCGCGACGACCGGGTGAGCGCGGTCGAGGTCACCGTGCACAAGCCGTCGGCGCCGATCCCGCTGACCTTCGCGGACGTGGCCGTGGTCGCCCGACGCTCCCGCAAGGGCGCGGGCGGTCGAGGGGGGCTGCAGGGATGAGCCGGGCGGTGCTGTCGATCGGGTCCAACATGGGAGACCCGTTGGCGCACCTGCAGTCGGTGATCGATGCCCTCGGCGAGCGGGCGGTCGCGGTGTCGAGCGTCTACGCGACCGCGCCGTGGGGTGGGGTCGAGCAGCAGGACTTCCTCAATGCGACGGTGATCGCCCAGGACCCCGAGCTGGACTGCTGGGGCTGGCTGCGACTGGGCCGTCGCCTGGAGGCGGAGGCGGACCGCGTGCGCGAGCAGCGCTGGGGGCCGCGCAGCCTGGACGTGGACGTCGTGGACTGCGACGGCGTGGTCAGTTCGGACCCGGAGCTGACCCTGCCGCACCCGCGTGCCCACGAGCGGGCGTTCGTGCTGGCCCCGTGGCTCGAGGTGGATCCCGATGCGGCGCTGGTGGTGGACGGCGTCGTGGCGTCGGCGCGGGCGCTGCTGGAGCGGCTGGACCCGGCCGAGCGCGACGGCGTACGCCGGACCGACCTCCGGCTGGCGCCGAGATGACGAGCGCCACCCGAGTTCGGGACCTGCTGGCGTTGGCCCTGTTCGCCGCGATTGCCACCTGGTTGCTGGCCGGTGCGTTCTACGGTTCGCTGCCCCCGGTCCCGGTCTTCGCGGGTGCCTCGCTGTACCCGGTCGCGGCGATCGAGGTGGTGCTGGCGTTGGTGATCCGGTCCCGCGTCAACAACCACCGCGTCGGCCCGGGGCCGCGTCAGTTGCACCCGATCACCGCCGCCCGTGCCGTCGCGCTGGCGAAGGCGTCCGCGCTGGTGGGTGCAGGCAGCGCCGGCGTGTGGCTGGGACTGTTGCTGTACCTGATGCCGCAGCGCTCCACTGTCGACGCCGCGGCGAGCGACACGACGGGGGTCGTGGTGGGTCTGGTGGCCGGAGCGGTCCTGGTGGCGGCCGCGCTGTGGCTCGAGCACTGCTGCCGGACCCCGGACGAACCGCCGGACGAGCCGGCCGTCTGACCGGGCCGCCGAGGGCGGTCGACTCTCACGATGTGAGAGCGTCGGCCGGGGCGGCTATCCTCGGCTGCATGACGGTTACTGGTCGCGCGACGTCGCTCCGGCGGAACAAACGCAGCACGAGCCAGATGATCGTGGCCGCTCTGGTGGCGCTGGCGGTGGTTGCCAGTCTGTTCCTGATCTTCAGCAACAGTGTGCAGTTGCTGAGAGTTGGCCTGGTCATCGCGCTCTGGGCCGCGACGCTCGGTGCGATCGCGATGACGAAGTACCGCCGGGAGTCGGCCGCGGACAAGGCGAAGGTCCGGGATCTGCAGAAGGTCTACGAGTTGCAGCTCGAGCGCGAGATCAGCGCCCGGCGTGAGTACGAGCTGGGTGTCGAGGCGCGGGTGCGCGGCGAGGCGGTCCTGGACACCTCGGAGATCGCGGCGCTGCGCGCGGAACTGGCGGCGCTGCGCGGCAATCTCGAGATCCTCTTCGAGGGGAAGATGCCCGCCGACCGCACTGCGCTCACCGCCGAGGCTCGACGGATGCGTGAGCTCGGCAGTGGTGTCGGCACCCCGGCCTCGTCCCAGCCCCACCAGCAGCAGCCGCAGCAGGCGACGGGCTACCGCCGGACCCTCGAGCCCGATCCGGAGTACCCCGGGACCGCCGCCACCCCGACCTTCGCTCCCGACCCTGCGTACGCCGGGGCCGGCCGGGGCCAGACCTTCGCCACGCCGTTCGACGAGCCCGTCACCGCCGAGGTGGCGTTGGTGCCGGAGGAGCAGCCGGCCGCGCCCGAGCAGCCGCGCCCGGCCGCGCCCACCGCCGCCGCGAAGCCCGAGCCGGTCGTGACGCCCGCGCCGACCCCGGTGGCGAAGCCGGTGCCCGAGCCGGCTGAGTCAACGCCGGAGCCGGAGCCGGAGCCGGAGCCCGAGCTCGAGCTCGAGCCGTCGGCGGTCACCGGCCGCCGGTCGCGTCGGCGGGCAGAGCCCCAGCCCGAGCCCGAGCCCGGCGCGCACTCCGCGGGTGGGCTCACCGTCGCCGAGATCATGGCGAACATGAAGACCGCGGACGCCGCCGACGAGCCGCGCCCGGGCCGCCGCCGCCGCGACTGAGCCCGCGAAGCGACCTGTATCCCGGGAGCGGAGCCCGCGAAGCGACCTGTATCCCGGGAGCGGAGCCCGCGAAGCGACCTGTATCCCGGGAGCGGAGCCCGCGAAGCGACCTATATCACTGCCCCGCACCGTGGCGTCCGTCACCGACCGGCGGCTATCCTCGCTGTGAACGTCCGGTACCCGCCCTGCGGGACTGGAACGAACGAGAGGAACAACGGTGACCTCATTCGAGATCACTCGAGATGGGTCTTTTCGCGATCCGGCGCCCGCACGACTGACGGTAGGAATCGTCTCGGCGGGACGCGTGGGAACCGCGATCGGTGCCGCACTCGAGCGAGTCGGCCACGTGGTGGCTGCCTGTACCGCCGTGTCGGACGCATCGGTCCGCCGTGCCCGTCGCAGCCTGCCCGACTCCGAAATCCTGCCCGCGACCGACGTCGCCGGCCGCTGCGAACTGCTGATCCTGGCCGTGCCGGACGATCAGCTCGCGGACCTGGTGGCCGGCCTGGCCGCCACCGGATCGGTCCGCCGCGGAACCCTGGTCGCGCACACCTCCGGGGCCAACGGCATCGGCGTACTCGCGCCGCTCACCGCGATCGGCGCGGTACCGCTGGCGATCCACCCCGCGATGACCTTCACCGGACACGACGAGGACGTTGCCCGGATGTCGTCGGCGTGTTTCGGCATCACCGCGGCCGACGAGATCGGCTACGCGATCGCGCAGTCACTGGTCCTCGAGATCGGCGGGGAGCCGGTGCGGGTCCGCGACGAGGTCCGGCCGCTGTACCACGCGGCCCTCGCGCACGGCAGTAATCACCTGGTCACGCTCGTCTCGGACGCGGTGGCCGCGCTCCGCGTCGCCCTCTCCGGCGGCGAGCTGCTCGGCCAGCAGCTGGTGGACGACGACCCCAACGGCGTGGCCGAGCGGGTGCTCGCGCCGCTGCTGTCCGCCGCCCTCGACAACGCGCTGCGCCGCGGCCCGTCCGCGCTGACCGGCCCGGTGGCGCGCGGCGACGTCGATGCGGTGACCACCCACCTGCGGGTGCTTCGCGAGGTGGACCCGCAGCTGGCGGAGGGGTACCGCGCCATGTCGCTGCGCTCGGCGCAGCTCGCCGGCGCCAAGCCTGAACTCATCGAGATCCTGGAGGACAATTCGTGAACGGCTACGCGCGCGGTGAACTGACTGTGCATCACGACCCCGCCGCACTGACCAAGGTGTCGAAGGCGCTGCGTGGCGTCGGGCGGCAGGTCGCGCTGGTGCCCACCATGGGTGCACTGCACGCCGGGCACCTCGAGATCGTCCGGCAGGCCAAGCTGCGCGGCGCGGTGGTGATCGTCTCGATCTTCGTCAACCCGCTGCAGTTCGGTGCGGGCGAGGACCTGGACGCGTACCCGCGCACCCTGGACCGTGACATCGAACTGCTGCGCGCCGAGGGCGTGGAACTGGTGTTCGCGCCGTCCGCCGCCGACATGTACCCGGCCGGCCCGCGCACCGTGATCCACCCCGGTCCGCTCGGCGCCGAACTCGAGGGTGCCAGCCGGCCGACGCACTTCGCGGGGATGCTGACCGTGGTCGCCAAGCTGCTGCAGATCGCCGTGCCGAACACGGCGTACTTCGGCGAGAAGGACTACCAGCAGCTCACCCTGATCCGGCAGATGGTCCGCGACCTGAACTTCGACGTCGAGATCTACGGTGTGCCGACGGTCCGGGAGCAGGACGGTCTCGCCCTGTCCTCGCGCAACCGGTACCTCGACGAGGACCAGCGGGCCGTGGCGACCGCGCTGTCGGCCGCGCTGGTGGCCGGCGCACATGCGGCGGCCGGCGGTGCGGAGGCCATCCTGGCCACCGCGCGCGGCGTGCTCGAGGCGACCCCGGAACTTGAGGTCGACTACCTGGAGGTTCGCGGTGTGGACCTCGGGCCGGCGCCGGAACGCGGCGACGGCAGGCTGCTCGTCGCGGCCCGGCTCGGCAACACCCGTCTGATCGACAACGTCGGCGTCGCCGTCGGCACCGGATTCCTGGAGCGGGACGTGGACACCCGCACCACCTCGCCCACCGACCTGATTTCCAGCTAGACCGGGAGGACAGCACATGTTTCGCACCATGATGAAGTCGAAGATCCACCGCGCCACCGTCACCCACGCGGACCTGCACTACGTCGGGTCCGTCACCGTGGACCAGGACCTGATGGACGCCGCGGACCTGCTCGAGGGCGAGCAGGTGTGCATCGTCGACATCGACAACGGCGCCCGGCTCGAGACCTACGTCATCGCCGGCGAGCGCGGCACCGGCGTGATCGGGATCAACGGTGCCGCAGCGCATCTGGTCAAGCCTGGCGACCTGGTCATCCTGATTGCCTACGGCGTGATGAACGAGCAGGAATGCCGTGACTACGCGCCGCGGGTGGTCTTCGTCGACGCCGACAACCGGCAGGTCGAGCTCGGCTGCGACCCGGCACACGCCCCCGAGGGATCCGGACTGATCACCCCCCGGATGCTGTCCACGCTCGAGAACAACCCGGCGCTGGTGTAGCCGTGCTGCTGACCGTCGACGTCCGCAACACCAACATCGCGCTCGGGTTGTTCACGGGCAGCGGTGAGCACTCGAAGTTGTTGCAGGACTGGCGGATGCGTACCGATCCGCGGGTCACCGCGGACGAGCTGGCCTGGATGCTGCGTGGGCTCCTCGGTGCCCACGTCGAGCAGGTCACCGGCGTGTCCGCGCTGTCGACGGTGCCGTCGGTGCTGCGCGAGTTGCGGGTGATGCTGACCCGCTACTGGGCGCACGTCCCGCACGTGGTGGTCGAGCCGGGGGTGCGCACCGGGGTGCCGCTGCTGGTCGACAACCCGAAGGAGGTCGGCGCCGACCGGATCGTGAACAGCCTTGCCGTGCACCATCTCTACGGTGGTCCGTGCATCGTCGTGGACTTCGGCGTGTCCACCTGCGTGGACGTGGTGTCTGCAAAGGGCGAGTTCCTCGGCGGTGTCATCGCGCCCGGACTCGAGGTCTCCACGGACGCGCTGGCCTCGCAGTCGGCGGCGCTGCGCAAGGTGGAACTGGTGCGTCCGCGGTCGGTGGTCGGCAAGAACACCGTCGAGTGCATGCAGTCCGGGGCGATCTTCGGGTTCGCCGGCCTGGTCGACGGGTTGGTGCGCCGGGTGCGGGCCGAACTGCCGGCCTTCGCGGGTGACGACGTCACAGTCATTGCGACCGGGGACAGTGCGCCGTTGGTGATGCCGGAGTCGGAGACAATCGCCCACCTCGAACGCGACCTCGCCCTGGAGGGGCTGCGAATCGTCTACGAGCGCAACCAGGCTCGCAACGCGGCCCGGCGGCCGCCGGTCACCTGAGCGCTGAGGTCCCGGAGTGCAGGGGTTCCGGGATCGGGGATTCTGTGCCACACTGGTCGGCGTGAATTACCGCATGGTCACCCAGGAGTGTTGTCGAGGCTGAACGCAGCCCCGATCAATTCCTCATTCCTGGAGTCTCTGCCATGCCTTCCACATCTGTGGTCTCTTCTCTGAACCCATTTTCTTCGAACCCCCGGTCCTCGCGGAACCCGGTCGCCTTGTCGGCTGACCGCTCCGTCTCGCCCAGCCGGCTCCGGCCCGCCGACCTGCTGCGCATCAGCGACCAGGGTGCGCAGGACGTGCTCGACGGCCGCTTCGCGCACCTGCTCCCCGGCGGCTGGCCCACTGCCGAGCGCTGGTCCACCCGACTGCACGCGGACGACGACGTCGACGTGTGGCTGATCAGCTGGGTGCCCGGCAGTGCCACCGAACTCCACGACCATGCGGGCTCGCTGGGCGCGCTCACCGTGCTCAGTGGGGCCCTCGCCGAATATCGCTGGGGCGGAACCGAACTGAAGTACCGGACCCTCGAAGCGGGGGACCAGGCGTCCTTCCCGCTGGGGTGGGTGCACGACGTGGTGCAGGCGCCGGGAACGGAATCGGGCCCGGACCGGCCGACGCTCAGCGTGCACGCCTACTCGCCGCCGCTGTCGGCGATGTCCTTCTACGAGGTGACCGATCACGGCAGCCTCCGTCGCACCCGCACCGAGCTCACCGACCTCCCGGAAGGACTGACGGCATGACCATCGACGAGATGCTCGAGACGGCCCGCAACACCTACCGTCGGCTGACGGTGTTCGAACTCGAGGCGGCAGTCGCCCGCGGAGCGATCGTGGTGGACATCCGCCCGCAGGCGCAGCGGCAGCGCGAGGGCACCCTGCCCGGCGCGCTCGCCATCGAGCGGAACGTCCTCGAGTGGCGGCTCGACCCGACCAGCGACGCGCGTCTCGCCGCCGCCGTCGACCACGATGTGGAGTGGATCGTGGTGTGCTCGGAGGGGTACACCTCCAGCCTGGCTGCGGCGGCACTGCAGGAGCTCGGTCTGCGCCGCGCGACGGACCTGGTCGGCGGCTACCAGGCGATGCGCTCGGCGGGTCTGCTCGGCGCCCTGATGCGGGCCCGGCACGTCGTTCGTGAGGGCGAGGCGGTCGTCGCGCACTGAGGGGCACTAGTCTGGTCATCCGTGAGTGATGTTATGACCGAGCCCGCCGACGACACCCCCGAGCAGCTGCGGATCCGCCGCGAGAAGCGGGACCGGATCCTCGCGCAGGGGCAGCAGGCCTACCCCGTCTCGGTTCCGCGCACGCACAGCCTTGCCGAGGTCCGCGCGCAGCACCCCGACCTCGAGCCGGACACCGCCACCGGCGTCGAGGTCGGCGTGGTCGGCCGCGTGATCTTCCTCCGCAACACCGGCAAGCTCTGCTTCGCCACCCTGCAGGAGGGCGACGGCACCCAGCTGCAGGCCATGATCAGCCTGGCCGGCGTCGGCGAGGACGCGCTCGCCGCGTGGAAGTCCGACGTGGACCTCGGTGACTTCGTGTTCGTGCACGGCGAGGTCATCAGTTCGCGCCGCGGTGAGCTCAGCGTGATGGCCGACGTCTGGCAGATCGCGTCGAAGTCGCTGCGCCCGCTGCCGGTCGCCCACAAGGAGATGAACGAGGAGTCCCGGGTCCGCCAGCGCTACGCGGACCTGATCGTGCGTCCCGAGGCCCGCGGCATGGCGCGCAAGCGGGTCGCCGTGGTCCGCGAGCTGCGCAATGCGCTCGAGCGTCGCGGCTTCCTCGAGGTCGAGACCCCGATGCTGCAGACGGTGGCAGGCGGCGCCGCGGCCCGGCCGTTCGTCACGCATTCGAACGCACTCGACATCGACCTGTACCTGCGGATCGCGCCGGAGCTGTTCCTCAAGCGCTGCGTCGTCGGTGGCATCGAGAAGGTGTTCGAGATCAACCGGAACTTCCGCAACGAGGGCATCGACTCGACGCACTCGCCGGAGTTCGCCATGCTCGAGACCTACGAGGCGTACGGCACCTACGACGACTCGGCGAAGATGACCCGGGAACTGATCCAGGAGGTCGCGCAGGCGGCCTTCGGCACCCAGGTGGTCACCCTCCACAACGGCGAGGAGTACGACCTCAGCGGCGAGTGGAAGACGATGGAGATGTACCCGTCGCTGTCCGCCGCGATCGGCGTCGAGGTCACCCCGGCGACCACCGTCGACGAGCTGCTCGCGCTGGCCGCGAAGGTCGGTCTCGAGGTGCCCAAGGACAAGGGCTACGGCCACGGCAAGCTCGTCGAGGAGCTGTGGGAGCACCAGTGCGGCGATCAGCTGCACGAGCCCACCTTCGTTCGGAACTTCCCGGTCGAGACCTCGCCGCTGACCCGCCAGCACCGCAGCGAGCCCGGCGTGACGGAGAAGTGGGACCTGTACATCCGTGGCTTCGAGCTCGCCACCGGCTACTCGGAGCTGGTGGACCCGGTCATCCAGYGGGAGCGTTTCGTCGACCAGGCGCGGCTGGCGTCGGAGGGCGACGACGAGGCGATGGCCCTCGACGAGGAGTTCCTGGCCGCAATGGAGCAGGGCATGCCGCCGACCACCGGAACCGGAATGGGTATCGACCGCCTGCTCATGGCGCTCACCGGGCTGGGAATCAGGGAAACAATCTTGTTCCCAATTGTCCGGCCGACCTCGCGCTGATCCCTTTAATTGCCATTCCCCGGTTATTTCTCGGTCATGAACGCGGCCGAAACAGGAGTACACTCGGCGAAAGTCGCGATCGCGGCGAGGAATAGCACATTTAATGGAAGGGAACTCGACCCATGGCGAAGAAGGTCACCGTCACTCTGATCGACGATGTTGATCAGGAAGCGGCCGCCGATGAAACAGTCGAGTTCGCGCTCGACGGCGTCATGTACGAGATCGACCTGTCGTCGGAGAATGCGTCGAAGTTGCGCGAGCAGTTCGATGTCTGGGTTTCCCATGCGCGCAAGTCGACCGGGCGTCGTCGCGTGAAGTCTTCGGCGCCTGCCGGAAAGTCCCGAGTGGCCGTCGACCGGGAGCAGAGCGCTGCGATCCGCGACTGGGCTCGGCGCAATGGACGCCCGGTGTCCGCACGCGGACGCATCTCGGCGGAAATCATCGACGCATACAACAAAGCAAACTGACGCCCCACCGGATTTCACCCGTCGTTTCGCCCGTCCCGAGGTTTATCGGCTGTTAGCCTCGCGGGCGGCGAAACGACGAGGAACCGGGGGCACAGTGCGCCGGGTAACTGTGATCACGACATGGATTTCCGCGACAGTTTTATTACTCGGCACAGGAACTGCGGGTGYGGCGGCATTGCCGGTGCCGTACCGGTTCTTGGCGGGTGTCCCGCTCGAACTCGGTAATCCCGGCGGCTCCGCTCCCGGATCCAATGACTGGTCGGTGCCGGCACTCCGCCGCGCACCCCGAACCGGTGGTGCTGGTGCACGGCGCCGGCGGCAACAAGCAGACCAACTGCGCCACTTGTGCGCCATTGCTCGCGAACGAGGGGTACTGCGTTTACGCACTGACCTACGGCGCGTACGACGACCTGCCCTGGCCGTTGAGTGCACTCGGTGCATTCCGGCCGATGGACGAGAGCGCGCAGCAGCTCGCGGACTTCGTGGACCGGGTGCCGGCGTCCACGGGGGCGAAGAAGGTGAACCTGGTCGGCCATTCCCAGGGTGCGCTGATGCCCACCTACTCCGGCATCACCTACACCAACATCATCACCAGATACGACCAGCTGGTCATGCCGCACATGAGCGGGTACGAGGAGGGGCCGAACACGACGAACATCGTCGTTCAGGACCACCGCGCTCAGGACTTCGGCGAACACCTGTCGATCGCCGGTGAGCCGGTCGCCGCCACGTTGGTGCTCAACGCGCTCGACCCGGCGAACCCGCGACCGGTGCCGTGCGAGGCGGTACTGCCGCTCGTCGGGTGATCTCCGTGGCCGATCCGAGGGAGTCGCCACGTTGTTCGCTGCGGGCGTAGCGTCCTAGGGAAACGAATCGCCTGGCTGCGACGTTGAGACCGGTAAGCATGCTTGCAGACCCGTCAGTGATGGGACGGAGCTGCGCAGGCCGTGCCACTGGGCCATTAGAGTAGGGGTGCGGCTCGTGGATCCCGCTGAGGGATCTACCCATAAGGAACGTGAGGGAGAGCGATGTTCGAGAGGTTCACCGACCGCGCGCGGCGCGTTGTTGTCCTGGCCCAAGAAGAGGCCCGGATGCTCAACCACAACTACATCGGCACCGAGCACATCCTGCTCGGCCTCATCCACGAGGGCGAGGGCGTGGCGGCGAAGTCGCTCGAGTCGTTGGGCATCTCCCTCGAGGGCGTGCGCAGCCAGGTGGAAGAGATCATCGGTCAGGGCCAGCAGGCCCCGTCCGGTCACATCCCCTTCACCCCGCGCGCCAAGAAGGTGCTGGAGCTGAGCCTGCGCGAGGCGCTGCAGCTCGGCCACAACTACATCGGCACCGAGCACATCCTGCTCGGCCTGATCCGCGAGGGCGAGGGCGTCGCCGCCCAGGTCCTCGTGAAGCTCGGCGCCGACCTGAACCGGGTCCGCCAGCAGGTCATCCAGCTGCTGTCCGGCTACCAGGGCAAGGAGCCGTCCGAGGCCGGCACCAGCCGCGGTGAGGCGGGTACCCCGTCCACCTCGTTGGTGCTCGACCAGTTCGGCCGCAACCTGACCCAGGCCGCGCTCGAGGGCAAGCTCGACCCGGTCATCGGCCGTTCGAAAGAAATCGAGCGGGTCATGCAGGTGCTCAGCCGCCGCACCAAGAACAACCCGGTGCTCATCGGCGAGCCCGGCGTCGGCAAGACCGCCGTCGCCGAGGGCCTCGCGCAGGCGATCGTCAACGGCGAGGTCCCCGAGACGCTCAAGGACAAGCAGCTCTACACCCTCGACCTGGGTTCCCTGGTCGCGGGCAGCCGCTACCGCGGTGACTTCGAGGAGCGCCTGAAGAAGGTGCTCAAGGAGATCAACACCCGCGGCGACATCATCCTGTTCATCGACGAGCTGCACACGCTGGTCGGTGCGGGCGCGGCCGAGGGCGCCATCGACGCGGCCTCGATCCTCAAGCCGAAGCTGGCCCGTGGCGAGCTGCAGACCATCGGTGCGACCACCCTCGACGAGTACCGCAAGTACATCGAGAAGGACGCCGCCCTCGAGCGCCGTTTCCAGCCGGTGCAGGTCGGCGAGCCGACAGTCGAGCACACCATCGAGATCCTCAAGGGTCTGCGCGACCGCTACGAGGCGCATCACCGCGTCTCGATCACCGATGGCGCGTTGGTTGCCGCGGCCACGCTGGCCGACCGGTACATCAACGACCGGTTCCTGCCGGACAAGGCGATCGACCTGATCGACGAGGCGGGCGCCCGGATGCGCATCCGCCGGATGACCGCGCCGCCGGACCTGCGCGAGTTCGACGACAAGATCGCCGACGCGCGTCGGGAGAAGGAGTCCGCGATCGACGCGCAGGACTTCGAGAAGGCCGCGAACCTGCGGGACAAGGAGAAGACCCTCGTCGCGCAGCGGGCCGAGCGGGAGAAGCAGTGGCGCTCCGGTGACCTGGACGTCATCGCCGAGGTCGACGACGAGCAGATCGCCGAGGTCCTGGGCAACTGGACCGGCATCCCGGTCTTCAAGCTCACGGAGGAGGAGACCACCCGTCTGCTCCGCATGGAGGACGAGCTGCACAAGCGGATCATCGGCCAGGAGGACGCTGTCAAGGCGGTCTCCAAGGCGATCCGCCGCACCCGCGCCGGCCTGAAGGACCCGAAGCGTCCCTCCGGTTCGTTCATCTTCGCCGGCCCGTCCGGCGTCGGTAAGACCGAGCTGGCGAAGACGCTCGCGAACTTCCTGTTCGGCGACGACGACGCGCTCATCCAGATCGACATGGGCGAGTTCCACGACCGCTTCACCGCGTCGCGGCTGTTCGGTGCGCCTCCCGGCTACGTGGGCTACGAAGAGGGCGGCCAGCTGACGGAGAAGGTCCGTCGCAAGCCGTTCAGTGTGGTGCTGTTCGACGAGATCGAGAAGGCACACCAGGAGATCTACAACACCCTCCTGCAGGTGCTCGAGGACGGCCGTCTCACCGACGGTCAGGGTCGCACGGTCGACTTCAAGAACACCGTGCTGATCTTCACCTCGAACCTGGGCACCTCCGACATCTCGAAGGCAGTCGGACTGGGCTTCACCTCGGGAACGGGCAACGAGTCGAACTACGAGCGGATGAAGCTCAAGGTTCACGACGAGCTCAAGAAGCACTTCCGGCCCGAGTTCCTCAACCGCATCGACGACATCATCGTCTTCCACCAGCTGACCAAGGATCAGATCATCCAGATGGTGGACCTGATGATCGGCCGCGTCGAGAAGCAGCTGAAGAACAAGGACATGGAGATCGAGCTGACCGAGCAGGCCAAGTCGCTGCTCGCCAAGCGCGGCTTCGATCCGGTCCTGGGTGCGCGACCGCTGCGTCGCACCATCCAGCGCGAGATCGAGGACCAGCTCTCGGAGAAGATCCTCTTCAACGAGCTGGGCCCCGGCCAGATCGTGCTCGTCGACGTCGAGAACTGGGACGGCGAGGGTGCCGGCGAGGACGCGAAGTTCACGTTCACCGGAAGCCCGAAGCCGGTCGCGGTTCCGGACTCGCTGCCGGTGGACATGGCGAAGGCCGGCGACGCGCCGACCGAGACCGGTCCCACCGAGTAGGTTGACACAGGACAACGCCCCGCGAGCTCTTGCTCGCGGGGCGTTGTCGTGTGTCGGGCCGTGTCTCAGGCGGACATCACCGTCCGGCCGATGCTGGTTCGGCCGGACCAATTGGCAAGGCGTTCCGTCGGTCCGGCTCCCTCGGCCGACTCGACGACCGCGCCGAAGGGCACCTGCCCGCCGCGGGGGCTCTCGGGGATCGCGCGGCGGGCCACCGCGAGGGCCGATTCGGCGAGGGCGGAGTCGGTCTCGGCGGGCTGCCCGGTCGCGGTGGCCAGATCCCAGCCGTGGACCAGCGTCTCGTTCAGGTATCCCCAGATCGCGGCGCGCCCGGGTACGCGGCCCCAGGGCGCGGTGACGGTGGCGTCGAGCAGCGCGTCGTCGCCCCAGACCACCCACATCGTCTCGCCGGCGATCCGGTACGCGGCGGACCATTCGTCGTCGACGGCGGCGGTCGCGACCAGCGGCACGGTGGCCGGGTCACCGCCCTCGCCGATGACGCGTGCCCGGTCGACGGTGGCAACCAGGTGGCCCATCAGGGTCGCGACGTCGAACTCGTCGCAGGGCGTCGGATCCGTCAGCTGGTCCGGCCGCACCTCGGCCATCAACGCGGTCACCCAGGCCAGGGCTTCGCGGTACAGGGGGCGGGGGTCGGTGATGTCGGTCATCAGGGGCCTTTCGATCGAGTGCGCGTGTGCGGACCGTGCCCACTCTCGTCCCTAATCACGACATCTCCTGTCATGTATTCCTGAGAGAATGGGGCAATGCGTGCCGACCGCCTGCTCTCACTCGTATTGCTGTTGCGGAACCGGGGACGGATGTCCTCAACAGCCCTCGCCCGGGAGTTGGAGGTGTCCACTCGCACCGTGCTGCGTGACGTCGAGGCCTTGTCGGCGGCCGGGATCCCCGTCTACGCGGAACGCGGCCGCGACGGCGGGTTCGCCCTGCTGCCGGGGTTCACCACCGATCTCACCGGTCTGACGGTGGAGGAGGCGAAGGCGCTGCTCGCGGCCGGCGCCGCTGCCACCCCTGCGGCGCTGGGAATGGCGCCCGCATTCGCGTCCGCTATGCGGAAGGTGTTGGCCGCCATGCCCGACACGCACCGCACGGCCGCCACGCGAGTCGCGGAACGGGTGCTCGTGCGGCAGGGCGGTTGGCTCACCGATCCGTCACACGAGGAGCATCTCGGCCTGATCCAGCAGGTGGTGTTCACGGGACGCCGGCTTCGTCTCCGGTACACGGCCCGCGGCAGCGAATCACGCTGGCGCACAGTTGATCCGATCGGCCTGGTCAACGCCGGCGGCCGGTGGTACCTGGTGGCGACGCACCGCGGTTCGGAGCGCACGTACCGGCTCTCCCGCATCCAGGATGCCCGCGAGCTCGACGAGCAGGCGCGGCGCGACCCCGTTGTCGACCTGGCCGGGATCTGGGACCGGCGGCGGTCCGAGTTCCGTGCGCTGCACGAGTCCGTTACGGCCACCGTTCGGGTGCGGGCCGGGCGGCGGGAGGACCTCCTCGGCTCGGTGCTCTCCACTGCGTCGGAGACTCGGGCGGACGGTTGGATCACCGCCGATGTCGAGTTCGGCGACGCAGCGCACGCCGGGGGTGTGCTGTGGATGCTCGGCGACGATGCCGAACTACTCGGGCCCGAGAGTCTGCGCGAAGGGATCAGGCTCCGGGCGTCGGGCATGGCCGAACGGCACAGGCCTGCCCGTCCGGCTCCGGAGGCGGGTTGACCCGCTGCTCATGTTTGGGGGCCGGTCGAACCGTCATCACCGCGACGTGGGCGGCGTGCCGAGTCCGGTCCGGCCCGAACAGTTCCGCCTCCTGACGGGCGCACGCTATGCCGTCGTCGCCGCGGTCAGTGATCTCCGAGCCGGTCAAGAGGGTTGAGGCGCAGGGGAATCCGCATCCCGCTGCGCCACAGCACGGCGACCGTCGATCGGGGCCTGACCCGGCTCTCGTGCCGCGCGAGCTCGGCGAACTCCGCGCCCAGCCCGTCGTGGGGGAGCGCCGCGACGACGGCGCGAAGAAAGTCCGGCGGCATGTCCCGAATCCGGTACCCCGCGACGTCGAGGTGAGCGGCGTCGTGCAGCAGGGCGGCCTCGGCTCCGTGCCTGGTGGGTGTGCGCGGGTCCATGTGGCGCGCGATTGCGGTGGCCACCGTCTCCGCCGCAGCGGAAGGGGCGCCCCGGTCCGTGACGAACCGCCTGGCCTCCTCGGCCCCCAGCAGCGCGAAGCAGCCGACGTGCGCGTCGGCAGGCGTGCCCAGTGTGCCGTGTCGTGCAGGACGCACGCGACGAAGAGTGCCTCGGGGTCGGGTTCGTTGCCGTCCAGCGCGCGAAATCGCATGGCCCACTGCCAACATCGCAGGCTGTGGGCGAGGATGCCGGGAGTGAGCACCTCGCGAGCGTGCTCGAGTGCGTCCCTGGCCAGGGCGGAATCGGGCGGGGGGACCAGCGACGGGGTCGCCGGGCTGGAATTCGGCACCGCCGACAATTGGCTTGGCAGCGCACGGGTCTGGATGGCTGCCGCCTGCAGCATGACCCGGAGCCGGTCGGCCCGGCTCAGTTCACCCCTGAGCATGTGTCAGCTCCTTCAGCCTGCGGGCGCCGTCCGCTCGGGCCATCTCGATGAGTGAATCCGCGCTGCCGCGGGAGATCGTGCGGCGATGCTCGAGGCTGAGCACACCGTTGACGGTCGCCCACGCCAGCAGCACGACCTCCTCGGTGCCGGGGAGGGTCGAACCGATCGCCGCCACCAGCTCGCGGGTGATCCCGATCAGCGTCGCGCTGATGCGCGTTCGGGCCTGCGCCACGACCTCGGAATCCCGGTCGTCGACGTCCGTCAGGCCGAGGATCCGGAAGGCCAGTGGTCGGGCGCGGTGGAACGCGACGTATGCGTCGAAGGCCACCAGGAGGGGGTCGTCGGCGGTGGCGCCGGTCAGTGCCTTGCTCATGCCCTGCGCGTGCTCGGTCGCCGTGCGACAGGCGAGCGCGGCGTACACGTCGGCCTTGCCGCCGGGGAAGTTCGCGTAGATGGAGCTGAGCGCGACATCTGCCTCGTTCGCGAGGGCATCCACGCTCGTGGCGCGGTAGCCGTTCCGGGCGAACAGCAGATCCGCGGCATCCAGGACCGCCGTGTGCGTGCGGTGGCGCCTGCGGTCGGCCGGCGGGTCCAGGCTCATGACAGAAACCGTAGTGCAATTCCGAAAACGTAGTCAAACTCTGATTAAGGGTTGTGGGTCATGTCCGCGAGATGGTCCACGGCGGCGCGCTCGCCGGGTGCATCGACATTGTGACCACGGCCGGCGGCGCGCTGGTGGCCAAGGGCCTGGGCACGTATCAGGTCGGCTGAGCGGCGGCGATCCTCGCCGGTGATGTCATTCGCGCTCGAAGCGCTCGCGAACCGCTCGCATCCGGACCTCGAGTTCCTCCGGGGTGATGACGCCGCGGTCCAGCAGCGCATGCGCGGTGACCAGTGCGGACCGGGCCCGGACCGGGAAGCGGTGGTAGATGGTCTCGCCCAGTTCGTCCTCGGCCTCGCGCCGCTCGAGGTTGTCGAGCGACCCGTGCCACGACAGGCACTCGCAGGTCGCCTGCATGCTCGATTCCCACGGCGCGCGCTTGCCGTCCAGTTCGGGCAGTGCCCGCTCGCGTCGCGCCCCCGCGGGGAGCGTTGCCAGCAGCACGTCGTAACCCTGGTTGTGCAGGCCCGCCGCGTCGTCGCCGTGCGCGCTCATCGTCCGCCTCCCACCGGCTGCGGCGCCGACGGTGGCGCGGTGGCGGTCCAGCCCACCTGCGGCAGCGCCACCCCGATCATCGTGTCGCGGGTGACGATCGCCGCCAGTTGCTCCTCGCTCCACCCCTCGGTGCCGGCCGGGCGCATCGGCATGACCATGAAGCGGGACTTCTGGTTGGAGTCGTGCACCCGCACCTCGACGTCCGGCGGCATGTGCAGGCCGAACTCGGCGAGCACCTCGCGTGGCCAGCGGACCAGCCTCCGGCGGTAGTTGGGCGTGCGGTACCAGTCCGGCGACATCCCGAGGACCGGCCGTGGGTAGCAGGAGCAGAGCGTGCAGACGATCACGTTGTGCACCTTCGGGGTGTTCTCCAGGACGTAGAAGTAGGTGTAGTCGCTCGGGGTCCCCGACCCGGTGGGGTCGCGCCAGTCGATGCCGACCTCCTTGCAGGTCTCGGTGCCGTCGGCGAGCAACCGCGCCTTGAACTCGGGGTCCGTCCAGGCCTTGGCCACCAGCCGGGACCCGCCTGCCGGCCCGACCTGCGATGCCCACTCGGAGAACCTGCGGTGGTCCTCGGCCGAGAACAGTCCCTTCTCGATGGCCAGTTCCCGGATCGCGGTCTCGAGAATCTCGAACTCGCTGACCTCGTCGGAATCCTGGATCGGCGCGTGCGCGTCGTGTGTGTGGTCCCCACCCGTCTGACTCACTTCGTCTCCTCCTCTGCCGGGGCCAGCCACCGCTCCGAGCACTCGGTCTCGAGGGTGTCGACGTCGAATCCGGAGTACTGCGGCCACAGGTCGCGCTGCAGGAACCGGACCACGTAGAACGGTTCGGTCCTGCCGTCCTCGCGGCCCCACGCCTCGTCCTCCGGGATCACCCACTCGGGGCGGTGCTCGACCACCACGCCGGTGTGTCCTCGGGTGAACGCCTGGGTTCGGGTGTGGAACAGCGAGGTCGCCTCGCGCACGGTGACCCGGTCACCGATCTGGTACTTCGTCATTTCGGCGCCTCCGTCCGGGCCCGTACCTCGTCGAGCTTCGCGGACAGCTCGTCGGGGGTGATCAGGCCCTTGTCGACCAGTGTCTTCGCGGCGACGGTGGCCCAGCGGGCGTAGTACGGCAACCCGAAGTACAGGGTGGCGCCGAGGTCGTTCTCGGCCCGCCTGCGCTCCTCGGAGTTCCACACGCCCCGCCACCCGAGGCATTCGCAGGTGACGTAGGTGTTCATCTCCCACGCCTCCTCGGACTTCTCCAGGTACGGGGTGGGGATGTCGGGCTGGCCGCCGACGTCGTGGAGGACGTGCCGCAGCGCCGCGTACAGGTCGTTCGATATCTCGTAGGGTGAGTCGAGCCGTTGGCGGCTGACGGGTGCGATGCCCGCGACCCGGTCGTGCAGGCTGTCGAAATCTGTCGGTGAACTCATCGAGGTCTCCGTTTGCTCGTGAGAGCTGTTGCCCACCAGCGAGTTCTGGATCGGACGACCTGGCCCGCCGGCTGGTGTCGCCGCGCTACGGCGTCAGTGGCACGGCAGGCCTAGCAGGTGACGGCCGTCGTGCATGAGCTCGTGCAGGTACATGCCCGAGCGGGAAATCGCGCCCTGGTCGAAGCCGACCAGGTACAGGGTGAGTAGCGCGAGCGCGGCGACGCCCACGACTACGAGAAGGGCGCCGGCGGACTCCGCCGCGCGGCTCGGCAGGTTGACTGTGGTCATGCTTCCTCCAGCGGCGCCGGTTGGTGGCGGCGCCAGTATTCGCGGCGGCGGTCCGGTCCGATCGGCCCAGTGCTTTCGGCGTCAATACCTTCGGCGCCAATACTTCTCGGCGGCGGTCCCGGACTGTCGGGATCACGTCGCGGAGCGCCGGTGGAGTGTGCCGTCGTGTGATTCAGCGACCCAATCACGTGTCACAACAAACCTGAGGCTACACCCCTCGCGGGAGGCGAATCTCGCCTTTGGGCGCGCGTGGGGGAGCGAATTGGTGTCCACTGATAGGCGTGTCCTCCACCCCGGTCGACAGCCGGCCGCCCCTCGACGACCGGCCGGGGCGCGCCCGTGTCGTGCTGCTGTCGCTGATACTCGTTGCCGCGGTTGCCAATCTGAACCTGGCCGTCGCGAACGTCGCCCTGCCGGACATCGGCCGGGACTTCGACGCCAGCCAGACGCAGCTGAACCTGATCGCGGTCGGCTACTCGGTCGGGCTGGCCGCCTCGGTGCTGTACCTCGGCGCGCTCGGCGACCGCTACGGGCGCAAGCGACTGCTGGTGCTGGGCACGGTGCTCTCGATCCCGGCGTGCCTGATCGCCGGCGCGGCACCGAACTTCGAGGTGCTGTTCGCCGCCCGGCTGCTCGGCGGACTGTCCGCGGGGCTCGCCTTTCCCACCACCCTCGCGCTGATCACGGCTCTGTGGTCGGGCGCTGCGCGCACCCGGGCCATCGCGCTGTGGTCGGCGATCGGCGGCGGCATCTCCGCGCTCGGCCCGCTGGTGTCGGGCCTGCTGCTCGAACGCTACGACTGGGGCGCGGTGTTCTACGTGACGCTCCCGCTCGCCGTGGTCGCCCTCGGCATGGCACTGAGGTACGTACCCGCGCATGTCAACGAGTCCACCGCGGCCGTCGACCACCTGGGCGGGATGGTGTCCGTGGTGCTGGTGGCAGCGCTGGTGCTCGGCATCAACTTCGCGCCGGTGGACGGGATGCGGGCGACCGCGCTCGGGCTGCTGGCGATCGCGTCGGCCGCCGGTGTGGTGTTCGTGGTCAGGCAGCAGCGCGCCCCGAATCCGCTCTTCGACCTCGAGGTCGCGCGCCGGCGGATCTTCTGGGTGGCCGCGGTCGCGGGGATCGTCGTGTTCGGCACCCTGATGGGCGTCATGTACATCGGACAGCAGTTCATGCAGAACGTGCTGGGCTACTCGACGCTCGCCGCCGGTTCGGCCGCCCTGCCCGCCGCGGCGGTCATGGTGCTGGTGGCGCCGCAGTCCGCACGGTTGATCGAGGCGCACGGCTGCCGCGTCACGCTGCTGCTCGGTTACGCGGCCATCGTGTCGGGTCTGATGGTCGCGCTGCTGCTGTGGAAGGAGGACGCGCAGTACTGGAAGATCGGGCTCGGCTACATGCTCCTCGGCGTGGGCGTCGGCCTCGCGGGCACCCCGGCCTCGCGCTCGCTCACCGGCTCGGTCCCGGTTCGACGCGCCGGAATGGCGTCGGGAACGGCAGACCTGCAGCGCGACCTCGGTGGCGCGATCATGCAGTCGGTGCTCGGCGCGCTGCTCACCGCCGGTTACACCGCCTCGTTCGCCGCGACGGTCGCCGCCTCGCCGCAGTCCGACGAGGTCAGTGACCAGGTGAAGTCCACGCTCGAGAAGTCGTTCTCGGGCGCGGCCGACATCGCGGAGCGGTACCCGCAGTACGCGGACCAGATCCTGGCCGCCGCGCGGACGGCCTTCCTGGACGGCGACACCAAGGCGTACGTGGCGGCGGTCCTGATCGTGCTGGCCGGCGCGGCCTTGGTCTTCTTCGTCTTTCCCAAGCGCGACGAGGAGCGGCAGCTGCTGGCGCACTACCACCGGGTCGACAACGTGGAGGTGTCCGTCGGCGACGACGGGTGAACGCGGAACGACACCCGAACCGGACGGCGCTCGCCGCGCGACAACGTCGGCCCCATTCCGGTGGCCCGGCACCACGATCCGGGACAGACTGTCCCTGCAGGTATGCCTGCGCGAACCGTAAGCCTCGACGGAAGGACTCACCATGCCCACTCGTACCTCCCGCACCGCGTGGAACGGCACCCTGCAGGACGGTTCCGGCCAGGTGGAGCTCACCAGCTCCGGCACAGGGACCTTCGAGGTGTCGTTCCCCAAGCGGGCCGCGGAGGAGGCCGGCGGCACCACCAGCCCCGAGGAACTGATCGCCGCCGCACACTCGTCCTGCTACGCCATGCAGCTCTCCGCGCTGATCGGCGAGGCAGGAGGCACCCCGCAGAGCCTGGACGTGACCGCGTCCGTGACCCTGGGGCCGGACAACCCCGGATTCAAGCTGACGGGCATCAAGCTCGTCGTCCGCGGGGAGGTCGACGGGCTCGACGCCGCCGGATTCGCAAAGGTGGCCCAGGCCGCCAAGGAGTCCTGCCCGGTGAGCAAGGCCCTGACCGGCGTCGAGATCACCCTGGACGCCGCGCTGGAGTGAGCCTCTCGTCCGGCGGCGGGGCGGAACAGAAGTCGAGTCGCGGATGTTTAGAATAATTCGTGAGCACAGATACCAGTGACCAGCAGACCGCCCCCGCCGTCGCGCCGTCCGTGGTGGTGGAGGTGTGGTCCGACATCGCCTGCCCGTGGTGCTACATCGGCAAGCGCCGCTTTGCCGCCGCCCTCGAGAAGTTCGAGCACCGTGACCAGGTCCGGGTGCAGTGGCGCTCGTACCAGCTCCTGCCCGACCGCCCGGTCGGCGCACGGATCAGCAACATCGACGAGGTCGCCGCGCGCAAGGGCCTGTCCGCGGCCGAGGCGCAGCAGCTGGCGGCCCGCGTCACCGCCGTCGCGGCCGAGGACGGCCTGGTGATGGACTTCGACATCGCGATTTCCGCCAACACCTTCGACGCGCACCGGCTGGTCCACCTGGCCGGCGACCGCACCGACGAGGTGATGGAGGCGTTGTTCCGGGCGCACTTCACACAGGGCCGGGTGGTGGACGACCGCGAGGAACTGGTCGCCATCGCCGCCGAGGTGGGTCTGGACGCCGACGAGATCCGGGCGGCCCTGGAGACCGACACCGCCGCCGATCAGGTGCGGGCCGAGACCGAGGAGGCCCAGCGGCTCGGGATCAACGGCGTGCCGTTCTTCGCGGTGAACCGGGCGATCGGTGTCTCGGGGGCGCAGCCCGTCGAGGTGTTCACCCAACTGCTCGAGCAGGCGTTCGCCCAGTCCGGCGCGATCGTCACAGTCGACGGTGACGGTGGCGCCTGCACCGACGACACCTGCGCGGTCTGAGCGGCCACCCCTACGCCTGACCGAATGTCGCATTCGTTCACCTCAGCTGAACGAATGCGACATTCGGTCGGTGTTGCGGGTCGGTGTTGCGGGTCGGTGTTGCGGGTCGGTGTTGCGTTGCGCGGTGGGGGTCAGCGACCGGCGACGGCGACCGCTGAGCGCGTACGGGCGGCGCGTTCGGTGAGGAAGGCGAAGCCCAGCCCGAGCGCCAGCCACAGCGTGGCCTGGACTGTGAGCGAGGAGATCCGGAACTCCCAGAGCAGGGAGGCCGGGAAGTCGCTGCCCACCTCGTCGACGTCGGGCAGCGCCAGGTAGCCGACGCCGACGACCACCAGGAACGCGAGCAGCGGGGCCGCGATCCGGACCGTCAGGAAGTCGTTGGCCGCCACGATCCTGGCGGCGTACGCGGCGACGGCGACGGCCAGCAGCCCGAGGACCACCGATGCCAGCCACAGCAGCGTCCGCTTGTCGATGGTGTCCGGGTCGCCCACCGCGGGCGGGTTCGCCGGGTACTTGAAGAACGGCACGGCCTCGATCGCGAGCCACCCCAGCCCGGCCAGCGCCAACGCGAGCACGGGTGCGGACAGCGTGCTCGCGCGCCGCGCGTAGTAGGTCACCGAGGCGTAGATGGCGCCGAGGGCGAGGCCGGCGAGCGCGGTGGCCAGGAACAGGCCCGCCCGCTGCCCGTCCCGGCTGACCAGCGCGTCCTCGCCGTGCGAGTGGGCCGCGTCGGTCTCGGCCGCGGTGGCCGCGGCGCCCGGGGCGGGGTGCTCGTGGGCCTCGGAAGTGGCGTGTTCGTGGGCCTCGGCCGCGGACGGCTCGGCCTCGGCGGCCGCGGATGCCGACTCCTCGATGGCGATGGCCGCGTTGACGTGCGGCTCGCCGATCACGAACGCGACGGCACCGGCCAGCAGCCCGGCGACGAGGCCGGCCAGCAGCCCGCGGATGAGGAGGTTCTTGAAGGACTCGGTCAGTGGCACGGCAGGCCCAGCAGGTGGCGACCGTCGTGCATCAGCTCGTGCATGTACATGCCGGTGCGAGAGACCGCGCCCTGGTCGAAACCGACCAGGTACAGCGTCAACATCGCGAGCAGTACGACGCCCGCGATGATCATCGCGATGCCGATGGAATCGGTTGCCCTGCTGGGGGCGTGAACGTAAGCCATGGTTCCTCCTGGGATTTCGCGTCCCTAAAAAATCCTGGCGATGATGACGGTGTCTGGCTGTCGAGGCTGACGAACGCCTCGATCACAGTGGCGCGACCGCTCCGGACTTGCACCGGATTCCCGTCCACCATCGCATTACCCGCAGACTTTCGCACCTGATGCGAAGTCGTGTCAATCGGGTCCCCGAAGGGCGAGGGTCAGTCGCCGAGGAAGGGGTGGAGGTGCTTGGCGGCCTTCTGCGGCGTCTTCGCGTCGACACCCTCCCCGACGGCCTGCAGTTTCCAGCCACCTGCCTGCCGGTAAACCTTGGCCATCACCATGGCGGTGAACGGCATGCCGCCCTTCAGCGTGAACCGCGCGAGCTCGGCCTGGATCGTGGCGTCGACGAGCCGGCAGAACGCGTTGTCGACCTGCTCGAACGTCTGCCCCCGGAACGAGGTCACGACGAAGACGATCGTGGTCACCCGGGCGGAGACGGCGCTCAGGTCCACCGCGATCACCTCGTCGTCACCGTCACCGTCGCCGGTGAGGTTGTCGCCGGAGTGGACGATCGAGTTGTCGGTGGACTTCAGCTTCCCGAAGTAGACGACCTCGGCCAACTCGGTGCCGGCGAACAGCAGCGCGGAGGCGTCGAGGTCGATGTTCGCCTGGCGCGCGCCGAACCGGCCGCGGGTGACGACGGGATCCCAGCCCAGGCCCATCCGGATCTGGGTGAGTGCGACACCGCCGTCCTTCTTCAGGGTGACCTTCTGGCCCTTGGTCAGGCTGACGGGCCTGCTCTTGGTCAGGCTGACCTCCGCAGGTGCCGCAGGTGCCGCAGGTGGCGCGGGTGCCGCGGGTGCCGCAGGTGCCGCAGGTGCCGCGGGCGGCGCCGGGGGAGCCGGCGGTGCAGCGGGGGTGGGGGCCGGCTCGTCGTCGACCGACACCCCGTGGTCGGTGACCAGCGCCGCGAAGCCCCCGGCGTAGCCCTGGCCCACCGCCCGCACCTTCCAACCACCCTGGCGGCGGTACAGCTCGAGCGCAATGACGATCGACTCGCTGTCCAGGCCGTCGATCCGGTACTCGTACAGCATGTTTCCCGCGGTGTCGGCGACCCGCGCCGTCGGGGCGGCGAACCGGCCGAAGCTGCCGGTGGGGTCGTCGAGGGTGATCACCGCGCGCACCTGCTCGACGTCCGCCGGCACCGCGCCGAGCGAGACCGCGAGCTCGGCGGACTGACCGGGCACACCCGGCTGCAGGCGCACGCCCGGACCGGTCGGCTGGTTGAAGAAGACGAAGTCCTGGTCCGAGCGGACCTTGCCCTGCGCGGTGACCAGCAGCGCGGACAGGTCGGCGGCGGCGGTGAGCGCGAGTGAGACAACGACGTCGTCGACGGTCAGGGTCGCGTTCTGGCCCTTGGTGAGCTGCTCTGGCACGGTGATCGTCCTTCGGGTCGTCGGGCTGTGGTCGGTCTGTTCAGGGGCGGGGAGAAGACTCGGCGGGTGCCTCGGCCAGGGCGGAGGTCGGCGGAACGCGGCACGCGAACCAGCGCAGGATCTCCTCGCCCGCAGCGATTCCCGCGTTCGCGGTGACCGTCAGGCCCGGACGCTGCCAGCCCAGCTGTTCGAGTTCTCCGTGCCTGGGTCGGATCGCGGCATCGGCCACGGCGAGCATGTCCGCGTCGAGTGCGCCGTCGCCGGCGGCGAGCATCCGCGCCTGCAGGGGCAACACCCCGTCGGCGAGCAGGCGCTCGCGAACCTCCACCACCGCACGACCTTTCGACACCGCGGCAGGCATCGTGTAGATCTTGCGCCCCTGCTGGGAGGCTCCCCAGCCGCGTTCTCGGCACCACCGGTCCCACTCCGTGAGGAACCCGGCCGGCACCGCGTCCGGTTCGACGACGAGGTAGCAGAACAGGTCGTCGGCGGTCCGGAGGGCGCGGACCCAGTTCGCGTCGATCCGGGCACGCAGCGTCGTGGTGATCTCGTCGAGGGTCGCGCCGCCGGACCGGGACTCTTCCTCGATCTGGTTGCGCCACAGCGGATCCGGTACACCGTCGACGAGGATGTTGCCGCCGTTGCTGGTGATCGCGTAGCGCCACGGCGCCCCGGGCAGCGCGATGCGCTGGAACTGCGCGATGGTGCGGGTGGTGGTGGGCACGACCGCGGCCACCCGAGTCAGGTCACGCAGCAGTTGGGCCGCCGTCGCGGTGACGAAGGACAGCGGCGCCCCGTCGTAGTGCTCCACGCAGCGAAGTTCCGCCTCGTCGACGCCGTCGCCGAGACTCATCGCGGAGCGCGAGTAGATCATCGTGCGGTCGAGATCGGTGGCGATCAGTACGGTCATGCGACGTCCTTGATCAGGCCCATGCAGGAGTACGCGAGGTCGGGCACCTCGTCGACCTCCACCCCCCGGGCGGCGGCGAGCATTCGGATGTGAGCGTGCTCCGGCGCGTCCCGGTCGCGCACGAGGACGCGCCACGGCACCCGTCGGAGCAGGACCCGGGTGGTCTCGCCGACGCCCGGCTTGACGAAGTTCACCGACGAGATGCCGTACCGGGCACGGATCTCCTCCACCGATGCCCACCCCGCCCAGGTGGGGGAGCGGTCGCTGCCCACGATGGCAGCGACGGCGGCGGGTACGGCGGCGCGGATGTCGGGGAAGCGCGCGGCGACGGTGTCGAGCAGGTGGTTCGAGACGTCGGCATCGGCGAGCCCGCGGTAGAACTTGGCGCCGTGGAACTCGCCGGGGCCGATCACGGTGTCGTTGAGGACGGTCCGGGACACTAGGCCCGAGACGGTGGAGTTGAGGCAGGCCGTCGCGATGAGGAAGTCGTCGCGGGTGCCGTAGGTGCGCACACACGCGCCCGGGTCGGCGAGCACCACCAGGTCGTCGTCGAAATGCGGCCCGCCGGCGGCGGCGTGGGCGGCGAGTGCCGCGCTGAGTTCGCGGGTGATCGCACCCTTGCCGGTCCATCCGTCGACAAAGACGACGCTCTCCGGATCGTGGTGGGCGGCAAGGTAGTTCAATGCCTCGACATCGATGCCCCGGCCGCGGACGATGGACATCGCATAGTGCGGCAGGTCCAGGCCGTGCACGTCGCGGCCCCAGTGCCGCATCAGCACCCCGACCGGGGTGCCCGCGCGGGCGAGCGACACCAGGGTGACCTCGCGACCCCGCTCGGCGAGCACCAGTTCGGTGACGGTGCCGACCGCGAGGGCCAACCGTTCCGCGCTGACGGTCAGCACCTTGTCGAAGAGTTCGCGGTAGGCAGCGTCGGGCTGGAACTCGATCGGCAGCGATTCCGCGTAGTGCGCCTGACCCGACTGGATTCGGCGTTCACGCTCGGCGACGTCGGCCTCGAGGTCGAGCGCGGACAGGTCCTTGAGGAGCCATCGGACGTCGGCGGGGGCGTAGGAACCGAAGGCCGGTCCGGTCAGCGGGGCGGTCACCGGTGGGCCGCCCCTCGGCTCTCACGCAGCAGCACGGGATCGGTGCTGGGCACGACGGCGAGCAGGACGTCGCTGCCCGCCGCGGTGAGTACGTCGAGCAGTCCGCCCTCGCCGTGCAGTCGCGCGGTGTCGGCCGGTGTGTCCACGACCAGCAGAATCTGTGGTMGGGCGTCGGCGGGACTGTCGTCCGGTGACGGGCTGCCGGGCCAGTGGGCGTTGTACAGGTACCGGCCCGCGCTGTCGTCGGATTCCGGTGCGACGAAGGCGAACCCGCGGCGCAACGGGTACCCCGGCTCGTCGAGCACGTAGGCCGGCGACCGGGTGGTGGTCTGGAATCGGGTCGCGACGCCGCGATCGGCGAGCGCCGCGGCGAGGCGCAGCGGCAGGTACATGAGCTCCTCGTGGCCGACCACGATCAGCGGCGAGGCCGGATCGATCCGCTCCATCAGTGCGTCGGCGGCCTCAGCGACGGCCCGCTCGAATGCCGGGCTGTCGGAGTGCAGGAAACCGTGCCGGCCCCCGTCTGGAACAGCCGCGGGCCAGGCGATCTCCACCCTGGCGGTCGCGCCGCGGACGGTGCCCACCGGGTTCAGTGCCGGGTCCGGCAGGGCGATGACCCGTTCGATCAGGCCGTCCGGCAGGACGGCCCGCCCCGTGGCGAGGCTGACGTAGTCGATCTCGGTGCCGAGTTCGGCGGCGGCGAGGTCACAGGTCAGTCGGTGGTCCGCCGTGCGCATGTCGACGAGCGAGGCCACGACGTACCGGCTCCGTGGGTGCTGGGCGTGCAGCGCCCGGATGGCGTCGACCGCGGTTGCGCCGGTGGAGATCTCGTCGTCCACGAGCACCAGGGGCGCGGTGCCCGCGAACAGTGACGCCGTGGTCGGCTGCAGCAGGTGGCTGGTGGCGTGCGAGTGCCCCTCCTCGAAGCCCGCGAAGGTGCCGGCGCCGGGAACGTCCCGGCGGGTGGAGTGGAGGTAGCAGCGCGCGCCGATCCGGGCGGCCACGCAGTGCCCGAGACCCGTTGCGGTCTCGGCGAACCCGAGCACCAGCGCGTCCACCTCGCGGCGCTGCCGGGTGGTGGTGTCGATGCCAAGGGCCGCGAGCACCAACTCGCCCAGCCGGTCGCCCGCGCCGAGCACGACCGACGGTTCGGTGGGCAGGTGCTTGCCCAGCACGGTCGAGACCAGCAGGTGGGCGCGGCGCGGGTTCCGGCGCAGCCCCGGCTCGACGAGCTCCGGCACCAGGTGGCCGGCGGCCGAGTCGCTGTGTTGCAGTTCGATGCCGAGCTCGCGGGTCGCCCACGGCTCGAGGCCGGCCCGGGTCACCGCTGCACCAGCGCCGTCAACAGGTCCACGAATGTCACTCCCTTGTTGGTCACCCCGAAGACCTGCGCCCGACGCATCGTGTGCACGGCCCAGTTCCGATGTGGGCGAACCTCGTTCATCTTGTTTCGGTAGCCCGACGCCTGGACGCCGCCCACGGTCTCGCCGTCGAGGATGTCGAGGGCGTCGTGGTACTCCTCGTGGGTGACGGCGGACAGCGAGTGCACCGCGGCGACGTGCGACGGGTGGATGACCGTCTTGCCCTGGATTCCGTTGGCCCGGTCCAGCGCGATCTCCCGGAGCAGTCCGTCGAGGTCGCGGCTGACGAGTTGCTGCCGGAACAGCACCGCGTCGTGCTCGAAGAACGGGGTGGCCCGCAGCATCGGCCGGAACATCCGCTCGTGGTCGGCGAAGTACTCCCAGACCGGGCCGGTGATGACGAATCCGGACCCGTCGGCGCGCCCGAGGTAGTTGACCACGTCGGCGATCACGTCGACGACGACCCGGACGTCGTAGATGGTCAGGTCGCGGTCCCGGCGGATGCCGAAGGTGCTGCACATGTCGGTCGCGCCGATCCGGACCGCCAGGATGTGCTCGCGGTGCTGGGCCAGTAGCTCGCGAATCGTGTGCAGTTCGGTGTCGCGGCTCTGCCGGTGGACCAGTTCGGGCGACTCGAGCACCGGCATCGCGTACAGGTGCTTGCCGAGCAACTCGGAGGCGGCGCGCACCTCCTGCAGGAACCCGGCGCCGCTGGCGCTGGTGAACTTCGGGACGACGAAGCCGCTGAGGGCGTCGACGCCGGTGGTGACGGACTCGGCGATCCGGCGAATGCCGTCCGCGGTGCGCACCCGCACGAAGAGCAGCATGTTGGCGGCGACGGTGCCGGCGAGTTCGTCGAGGGTGGCGACCGCATTCGCCAGCGCCTGTTCCACCTCGTCGTCGGCCACGGCGTCCTCGAGGTCGAGGACCATCGAGCACACTCCCTCGCCGGCCCGCCGAATGATTGTGGCGGCCAGGTCGTCACGGGTCGCGGGGATGTAGAGCGTCGCCCCGAGCGCGGTCGCGAGGACCTCGCGGCCGGTCGCGTCGTCGAAGGGACGCGAGGGGTGCAGGAACAGTCGGTCCTGGGTCTCCTGGTCGAGATGTTGGAAGTGCCGGATCGTGGTCGTCTCGGTGACGGTGCCCAGACTCATCGCTTACCTGCCTGCCCTCTCATGCGTTGCACCACGCCCGCGATGAACTCCGACACGGTGTCGAGTTCGGTGATGTATGCCCAGTAGTCCGGATGCGTCCCCTGCAGGCCGCCGCTGATCCGGTCGATCCGGTCGAGCTGCGCGTCCAGGACCGAACCCCATTCCGCGATGTGCCCGGAGTCGACGGCGAGGTGCTGGGCGTCCTTGAGCCGGAACCTCACGGCGGCGAGTTTCGCCGCGGGGTCCTGCCGGACCTCGCGGAGCAACCGCAGTCGTTCGGTGACGGAGTCGACGGCGCGGTCGGCCGCGGTCAGGTGGGTTCGCACCGTCTCGGTGTGTTCGAGCGCGAGGTCGGGATCGCCGCCGGCAAGGGCCCGCTCGATGTCGGCGAGTCCGGCGGCGGCGGCCTCGATGTGCCGGCGGCTCGCCTCCTCGTTGTCCGTCAGGTCCTGCGAGCTGGCCATGTTGAACTCGCGGAGGATGGCGGAGTACGCCCCGCGCAGGCCGCCGGACCGGGTGCGCACGGCGTCGACCCGGGTGCGCACCGAGGCCAGCGCGGTACGGGCCTCGCGCTCGCGGGTCGGGGCGGCCGACAACGATTCCCGCAGGGTGGCCACCGCCGCCAGGGCGCGGGCCGTTGCCGCGCGGATGTCGCGGGCGTCGTGGAGGGCGGAGGCGGCGTCGAGGGCCAGCGTGGCGGCGTCGAGGTCGGCGGACCCCGCGCGCACCGACGAGTAGCCGGCGTACGCCTGGTCGGGGCCGCGCAATCGCGCCCGGGCGGYGTCCGCGTCCGCTCGGGCCTGCCGTGCGACCTGCGGCACGGCCTGCAGGGTCGCCGTCGCGCCGTCGAGGTGGGCGCGGTGGGTGTCGTAGAACACGTCGAGGGCTTGTGTCGCATCGGACAGTTGCCGCGTAGTCCGGTCGACCGACACCGATTCCGGGCCGGGCGAGGTGACGCCGGTCATGTCGGACAGGGCGACGTAGGCGCTCGCGGCGGCGTAGCAGGCGTCACGGACCGGCGCCCACGGTCGCCGGATGTCCCGCTCCGGGAAGAGCGCCGCGGACGCCTCAACTGCGGTTTCGACGGTTCGCTGCCGCGCGTCCATGGCCAGGAAGGCCGCGGTCATCGACTCCCGGGCGCGACGGATCCCGTCGTCGTCGTCGGATCCCCCCAAGAATCGCGGCCATCGGCTCGTCACGGCACCCATCGTACTTGGGCAAAATTTTAAGAATTGGTGATAGGTACATTGGTTAACGGCGCTGGACCTGGCGATCAGGGCCCGCGGTATCACGGCATTTCGGACCTCGGCACCGGCCGCGGTCCGGCTACCTCCACATTGAAAGGGCTCCGCATGGGCGTCAGCTTGACCAAGGGCGGCAACGTCTCCCTCACGAAGGAAGCGCCGAATCTCACGGCGGTCGCGATCGGTCTCGGATGGGACGTCCGCAGCACCACCGGTACCGAGTTCGACCTCGACGCCAGCGCGATCGCGGCCGGCGCCGACAAGAAGGTCGTCTCCGACCAGCACTTCGTGTTCTTCAACAACATGAAGACGCCGGACGGCTCGATCGAGCACCTCGGCGACAACACCACCGGCGCGGGCGAGGGGGACGACGAGGTCATCGCCGTCGACCTCGCCGCCGTCCCGGCGAACATCGAGAGCATCTTCTTCCCCGTCTCGATCTACGACGCGGACAACCGCGCGCAGTCGTTCGGCCAGGTCCGCAACGCCTTCATCCGCGTTGTCGATCGCGCGAACGGCACGGAGCTCGCCCGCTACGACCTCTCCGAGGACGCCTCCACCGAGACCGCGATGGTCTTCGGCGAGCTGTACCGCCACGGCGCGGAGTGGAAGTTCCGGGCCGTCGGCCAGGGCTACGCCTCGGGACTGTCGGGCATCGCCCGCGACTACGGCGTGAACGTCTAGTCAGCAGCACCACAACCTCGGGCCGGGGAGGGCGCGTTCCGCATGCCCTTCCCGGTCCGTCGTTCGCTACCGCGGTGGCAACCGCCTGCTGCAGCAGCCACCCTGCACTGCCCTCACAGAAAGGCCACGCTTCGTGGTTCTGCGCATATTCGGTGTCTCGTTCTTCGTCACCGTGCTCGCACTCATCATCGCGGCGATCTACGGCGGCCCGGAGGCCGTCTTCCTCGTCGCGATCCTGTCCATCCTCGAGATCTCGCTCTCCTTCGACAACGCCGTGATCAACGCGACGGTCCTGCAGCGGATGAGCGAGTTCTGGCAGAAGATCTTCCTCACCATCGGCATCGTGATCGCCGTTTTCGGCATGCGGCTGGTGTTCCCGCTGGTCATCGTGTGGGTGGCGGCCGGCCTCGGCCCCGTCGAGGCGATGAACCTGGCGCTCAACCCGCCCGCCGACGGCGCCGCGGCCTTCCCCGACGGCAGCCCCAGCTACGAGACCATCCTGACCGACGCGCATCCGCAGATCGCCGCGTTCGGCGGCATGTTCCTGCTGATGCTGTTCCTGAACTTCATCTTCGAAGAGCGTGAGATCACCTGGCTCGGCTGGATCGAACGGCCGCTGGCCAAGATCGGCAAGCTCGATCAGCTCGAGGTCATCGTCGCGGGCGCCCTGCTGCTGGTCACCGCCGGCTTCCTCGCCGACGACGAGAACCGCGCGACCGTGATGGTGGCCGGCGTCGCCGGTCTGATCCTGTACATCGCGGTCAACGGCCTCGGCGAGCTGTTCAACCTCCCGGAGGAGGGCGAGGAACCGTCCCGCGGCCCGTCGAACCTGGCGAAGGCCACCGGCAAGGCCGGCTTCTTCCTCTTCCTCTACCTCGAGGTCCTGGACGCGTCGTTCTCGTTCGACGGCGTCATCGGTGCCTTCGCGATCACCTCCGACCCGATCATCATCGCGCTGGGCCTGGGCTTCGTCGGCGCCATGTTCGTCCGGTCGATCACCGTGTTCCTGGTCCGCAAGGGCACACTCTCGGACTACGTCTACCTCGAGCACGGCGCGCACTGGGCGATCGGTGCGCTCGCGGTGATCCTGCTGGTCTCGATCGGTGTGCACGTCAACGAGCTGATCACCGGCCTGGTCGGCATCGCGCTGATCGGTGCCGCGTTCATCTCCAGCGTCATCAGGAACCGCAAGGCAGGCGACGGCGACGACGACGCGCTCGTCGAGGAGCCCCGCACCGTCGCCGTCGGATAGTCAACCCACTCGAAAAGGACACGACATGGCAATCGACTACACCCGTCGCCCCGGTACGCCCCCGGCGGGCGAGCCCACGGCCGCCGTCCAAGGTGGCGGTGTCAACCTGAGCAAGATCACCCTGACCAAGAGCGCGCCGAGCGTCAGCCTGACCAAGTCCGGCGAGCGTCAGGGCGCCATGCGGGTGAACCTGAACTGGTCGCAGGAGCAGCCGAAGAAGAAGGGCTTCTTCGCGAAGCTGGCCGGCCCCGGCGGCATCGACCTCGACCTCGGCTGCCTGTACGAGCTGGCGGACGGCTCGAAGGGCGTCATCCAGGCGCTCGGGAACAGCTTCGGCGCGCTGAACACGGCCCCCTTCGTCCAGCTCGACGGGGACGACCGGACCGGTTCGGTCAGTGGCGGCGAGAACATGCACGTCAACCTCGACCGCCCCGAGATGTTCAAGCGCGTCCTGATCTTCGCGATGATCTACCAGGGCGCCGCGAACTGGGCGGCGGTGGACGGCGTCGTGACCATGTACCCGACCAGCGGTCCCGAGGTGGAGGTTCGGCTGGACTCGGCCGTCGACGGTGCCCGGATCTGCGCCATCGCGATGCTGGAGAGCACGGGCCGGGACGTCACGGTCAACCGTCTGGTCCAGTACATCAGCGGAAGTCAGGCCGACCTCGACGCCGCCTACGGGTGGGGCATGCGCTGGCAGGCCGGTAGCAAGTAGGCCCTTCCAGCGGGTGGAGGCGGCGCCGAGGGACCAGGTCCTTCGGCGCCGCCTCCGTTGTCGACGGGCGGAATCTAGAGGTCGAACTCGGCGGGGTCGATGCCCACCGCGAAGCACGCTTCCTTGACGGTGGCCTTCTCGTGCTCGTCGAAGTTGCCGTCCGCGCCGCCGATGATGATGCCGATCTGGATGACCGCGCGGGCCTGCTCCGGCTTCGGCTTCAGCTTGCCGATCGTCGCGGTCGCCTCGACCTTGCCGAAGTCGAAGTCGCCCTGCAGCTTGTCGCAGTACCAGTCGAACTTCTCGCGCAGCTCGTCAGGCGTGAACACCTTGAGCGACTCGTTGCCCATGATCAACGCGGCGGTCTTCTGGCGCTCGGCCGGATCGATGCGGCCGTCGGCGGCCGCGATCAGCGCGCACATCGCCATCGAACCGTTCGCGAACTCCTTGTTCTTGAACTGGGCGGTCTTCGTCTGCAACTGCCCGTTCAGTTCCTGCGTCTTCGACTTGAGCTGATCCCAGAATCCCACGAAACTCCTCAAGCTTGTGTCAACGGTTGGTAAACCCTTGCGGCCGAGGGTATCGGAATCGAGGATGGCGCGGCGCCCGTGCAGGTCGGGCGCCCGGCAGGCTGCTCCTGACGGTCAGACGCCCTTGGCGGCCACGTCGAGGACCACCTCGAACTCGAGCAGCGAGGCGCCCGTCGCGACCGGCTTGGCGCGCTCGCCGGCATGCGCGGCGCGCGCGGGACCCTGCGCCCAGGCCTGGAACGACTCCTCGGAGTCCCACTGGGTGACCACGAAGTAGCGGTCGTCGCCCTTGACGGGGCGCAGCAGCTGGAAGCCGAGGAATCCGGGGGAGTTCTCCACCGCGTGGGCGCGGCCCGCGAAGCGCTTCTCCAGCTCGGGGCCGGCGCCCTCGGGGACCTCGATTGCATTGATCTTCACCACAGACATGGCGGCGAGCGTACTCCGATACCTTGGGACCCGTGCTTCATGACGAGGGTGGATCCGGTGTGCCAATCCTGTTGCTCCACGGGCTGATGGGCAGCGCCCGCACCTGGCGCCGGCAGGTGCCGTGGTTGCGCGAGTTCGGGCACGTCCACACCTTCGACGCGGCCGGTCACGGGCGGCCCGCGCCCGCCACGTTGAGCACCGAGGCCTTCGTGGCGGACCTGGCCGAGGCGACGGCGTCGATCGCCGAACCGATGGTCGTGATCGGGCACTCGATGGGTGGGTTGCACGGCTGGTGCTTCGCGGCCGCGTACCCGGAGCGGGTGCGGGCGTTGGTGGTCGAGGACATGGCGCCCGACTTCCAGGGCCGCACCGCGGACGACTGGGCCGCACTGATCGGCTCCTGGCCGCAGCCGTTCCGGGACGCCGAGCACATGGTCGACTTCTTCGGACCCGTTGCGGCGCAGTACTTCATGGACTCGTTCGAGCAGCGAGGCGACGGCTGGTACCTGCACGGCGAGGTCCCGGTGTGGCGGGAGATCTCCGAGGAGTGGGGCACCCGCGACTTCTGGACGCAGTGGGCCTCGGTCCGCGCGCCCGCGCTGCTGTTGGAGGGCGAGTTCACCATCACCCCCGCCGGGCAGATGCGCGAGATGGCCGCCACGGCGAGGCGGTCCGAAACCAGCTACGAGCTGATCGAGGGTGCGGGCCACCTCGTCCACGACGACCGCCCGGCCGAGTACCGGGCGGCGGTCGAGAAGTTCCTCGCCGACCTTCGCGACTAGAACGCGGCCATGTCGGTCGACCCCGGTACGGTCTCGGCATGGCAACCCCTGACGACTTCGACGCCCTCGAACCGATTCGCCTCGTGACCGGCGGCCGCAGCTCCAGCATCATCTATTCGCCCGGGGGCCCGGAGTACCACCAGCACCGGTCGGCGCTGGAGGCTCACGGGATCGAGGGTTCCGGATACGACTTCACCGGCGCGCTTCGCGCCGTGCTCACCGACCAGGCCCCGTCGGCGCTCGGCGCGGTCGGGTTCGACCCGGAGGCCGGCATGGTCAGCGTCTACGGCGACGACCTCGACGCCCTGCTCGTCGCAGCGACGGCCCTGCGGACCCTGGTGCTCGACGCCGACGTCCTCGGCGCCGCTCTCACCCGGGCCGTCGAGCTCGGCCTCGACGACTAGTCCGGTAGTCGCGAGCGGCGAGATTTCGCAGTGCGTCAGCCCTCGCCGGCCAGCGCGAACAGCCCGTCGTCGGTCTGCTCGACGAGTCCGTCCACGAGCAGGGAGTGCAGTGCGCGGTCGCGCTGGCCGGTGTCGGTGAGCCAGGCCTGGTCCAGCCGTGCGCGTTCCACCGGTCCGTGGCTCTCGCGCAGCACGTCCATCAGGCGCCCGCGCACCTGACGATCGGTGCCCGCGAACTTCTGCACCTTGCGTGGCGGCCCGGCGTGTTCGGGCCGGCCCGCCAGCACCCAGGCGCAGTCGTCGAGGGGGCAGCGCGCGCAGTCCGGGGTCCGGGCTGTGCAGATCGTGGCGCCGAGCTCCATCAGCGCGGCCGAGAAGACCGTGGCCCGAGTCCTGGTGCGCGGCAGCAGTTGTGCCGCATCGGCGAGGTCGCGGGTGGTGGACGGGTTGCCCTGCTCGGCCTGTCCGTGTACCGATCTCGCGATGACGCGTCGAACGTTGGTGTCCACCACCGGAACTCGCTGTCCGTAGGCGAAGCAGGCCACGGCCCGGGCGGTGTACGCGCCGATGCCCGGCAGTCCGAGCAGCACGTCGACGTCGGTCGGGACCGCGTCGCCGTGTTCGGTCGCGAGCACGCGGGCGCACTCGTGCAGTCGTAGCGCGCGGCGCGGGTACCCGAGCTTGCCCCAGGCCCGCAGCACCTCACCCTGGCTGGACGCGGCCATCGCCGACGGCACCGGCCAGCGGGCCACCCACTGCTCCCACACCGGAGCCACCCGGACCACCGGCGTCTGCTGCAGCATGATCTCGCTCATCAGGATCTGCCACGCCGTGACGCCCTCGCGTCGCCATGGCAGATCGCGCGCCTCGCGTTCGAACCAGCTGATCAGTGCGGATGAATTCACCGGATTGTCATGTCCCTCGTTCGCGGTTGTACCAGGTCGGGCGAAAGCGGCCACAGGCACCGGGTGCACAATGCATCCATGCCCAATTCGAACCCCATTTCCGCCTGGAAGGCACTGAAGCAGGGTAACGACCGCTTCGTGGAAGGCACCTCGCTGCACCCCAGCCAGGGCGTCGCCGACAGGGCCAAACTCGTCTCCGGACAGCACCCCACCGCCGTGCTCTTCGGATGCGGTGATTCCCGCGTGGCCGCGGAGATCATCTTCGACCAGGGACTCGGCGACATGTTCGTCGTCCGCACCGCGGGTCATGTCATCGACAGCTCGGTGCTCGGGTCCATCGAGTACGCGGTCGAGATCCTCGACGTCCCGCTGATCGTGGTCCTCGGCCACGACAACTGCGGCGCCGTCTCGGCGACCATCGACGCGCTGGACCGCGGCGCGGTGCCCGCCGGCTTCATCCGCAGCATCATCGAGCGGGTCGCGCCGTCCATCCTGATGGGCCGCAACGAGGGCCTGAGCACGGTCGACGAGCTCGAGGGCCGGCACGTGGTGGAGACCGGCGACCTGCTCATGCAGCGATCCCGGATCATCGCCGAGAAGGTCGAGAAGGGCACCTGCGCCATCGTCGGTGTCACCTACACACTGGCCAACGGCGGCGTGAAGGTGCGTGGTGTGGTGGGCGAGATCGGGGACAACGTCACCCCCGCCTGACCGACCGAAGGGGCGGCGGCGAGCGACACGCCGACCCTGCTCGACCACCTCCGGGGCCCGGGCGAATACCTTGGTGTCTGTGTTGGAACCGTCCGGGCCGCTGCCCCCTGAGATCTACTGGCGCCGCCGCATGCTTGCGATCGGTGTTTCAGTGGTCGTGCTGCTGCTGTTGGTGTGGATCATCTCCGCCGTGAGCGGCGGGGACGAGGACCCGTCCGCGGAAGCGGTGGCGTCGAGTTCGGCGCTGGCCGCCTCCTCGTCGGCGTCCGCCGCGGCGTCCAGCTCCACGACCGAGCCCGACGCCGACTCGGGTGGTCAGGCGTCGGGATCGGCGGTCTCCGGGTCGGCTGCGGCCTCCGCGACCGAGGTCGCCGGAGCGCTGCCGCCCGGTCAGTGCGCGGACAAGTCGCTGGCGATCAAGGCCAGCTCGGACGAGGCGAACTACCCGGCGGGTCAGGACCCGGCGTTCGGGATCGTCATCACCAACATCGGCAACGAGTCGTGCGAACGCGACCTGGGCGCCGGCATGCAGCAGGTGATGGTCTACAGCCTCGATGGCCAGCACCGGCTGTGGTCGAACACCGACTGCTTCCCCAACAGCACTCCGGACGTGCGCACCCTCAAGCCCGGCGAGCAGGCCGCGTTCACCATCAAGTGGTCCGGCGCCACCTCGGAGCCGGGCTGCGCGGCGGCCCGCAACCCCGTCGGCCCCGGCGCCTACACGGTGGTCGGTCAGCTCGGCGCGCTGCGCAGCACCCCGGAGCCGTTCAACATCACCTAGTCGAACGGCCCGGCGATCGAGGTCTCGGCGAGCCTGGAGAGGCCCTCCCGGATGTGCCGGGCCCACAGGCCGCCGATGCCCTCCACCGCCTGCAGGTCGGCCGCGGTCGCGGCGAGCAGGCCCTGGAGCGTGCCGAACGCGCCGACGAGCCGGTGCACCTGGTGGAACTGCAGCCGGGGCACCCGGGCCAGCACCCGGTACCCGCGCGGGCTCATCGGCGCATCCAGCGACTCGATGGTCGCCGGGTAGCCGAAGGCGCGGGCCAGGGTGGTCAGGTCCAACAGGTCTGCGTCCGTGAGCTTGTCCAGCGACGTCAGGACGCGTTCGACGGCTGCGGTCGGCGCCTGCCCCGGCCCGGCGACGTAGTCCCGGACCACCAGCTGACGCGCCACGTCGTTGTCGCCGACCAGTTCCTCGAGCTGCAGCGCCAGCTGGCGTCCGTCGGTACCGAGTTCGAGGACGTCGCGCTCGATCTCCACCGACACCCGGCGGACCATCTCCAGCCGCTGCACGACGGTCAGCGCGTCGCGCAGGGTGACGAAGTCCTCGATCTCGACCACGGAGAGGGCGTTGGTGACCTCCGTCAGCCGCGACTTGTACCGCTCGAGCGTGGCGACCGCCTGGTTGGCGCGCGAGAGGATGGTCGCCGAGCCGTCCAGGACGTGCCGGATGCCGTCGACGTAGACGCTGACGATGCTCATCGACTGGCTGACCGAGACCACCGGGCAGCCGGTCTGGATGGCGGTCCGCTCCGCGGCGCGGTGCCGGGTGCCGGACTCGACGGTGGGAATCTTGGGATCGGGAACCAGCTGCACGTTCGCCCGGACGATCCGGGTCCCGTCGGAGGAGAGCACGACGGCGCCGTCCATCTTGGACAGTTCCCGCAGCCTGGTCGGGGCGAACTCGACGTCGAGCTCGAACCCGCCGTCGCAGAGGTCCTCGATCTCGTCGTCGTAGCCGAGCACGATGAGGGCGCCGGTGCGGCCGCGCAGAATGCGTTCGAGGCCGTCTCGGAGTTCGGTTCCCGGCGCCAGCCGGGAGATCGTCTCGCGGAGCGCGGCCGTGGGCGCGGTGTCCTCCATCGCCGTCCCCCTTCGCCTCGCGATACCTCATGGCACCGTGCTGAATCGCAGGAGGCCGGTAGCCCCCCACGCATTTCCCGCGATTAGATTACCTATCTATGAGCAGTACCTGGACCTTGCCTGATGATCTGACGCTTCCGCCCCGTCCCGACTTCTTCCCCGCGCCCGGTGGGGCGCTGCCGCAGCACTGGTCGAAGTGTTTCGGCTGCGGTGACGACCAGCCCGCCGGGATGGCGATGACCTTCACCGCCGGCGAAGGCCTCGAGGTCAGCGGGCGGCTGACGGTGGCGCAGAGATACCAGGGCGGACCCGGCGTCATCCACGGCGGCATCCTGTCGGTGGCCTTCGACGAGGTGCAGGGCATGGCCTGCATGGTCCTCGGCGGACCGGTGGTGACCGGGCACCTCGAGATCGACTTCGCCCGCCCGATCCCGCTGGGCTCGGTGCTCGAGTTCCGGGCCCGGATCGACGGCATGGTCCGGCGCAAGGTCTACACCAGCGCGGAGGCCCGCATCGTGGAGGGCCCCACCGCGGGCGACACCGTGGTGGCGACCTCCCGCGGGCTGTTCCTGACGATCAAGCCCGAGCACTTCGCGCCGATGGCGGACTTCGTCGACGGCGTGCCCGTCTCGCCGTTCGGCACCTCCTCGCTGTAGGGAGCCCGCCGGCCCCTGGGCCCGGAACTCCGTGTGGGAGACCGGGTTCAGGGGACCGGTCGCAGCGACCGCTTGACCCGGTCCGGTGCGGCCGGCGGGAGACCGTCCAGCACCCGCAGGGCCTCGCCGAGGTTCCCCACCTCGACCGACCGGAATCCGGGCGGCGCGTCGCCGGAGTCGAGCGGCACCACCGCGTGGGTGAAGCCGAGCCGCTTCGCCTCGGCGAGCCGCCGGCCGACGCCGGTCACGCGCCGCACCTCGCCCGCCAGCCCGACCTCCCCGAGCACCACCAGCCCCGCCGGCAGCGCCACGTCCCGGAAGGCCGACGCCACGGAGAGGGCCAGGGCCAGGTCCGCCGACGGTTCGGTCACCCGCATCCCGCCGACGGTGGCCGCGTACACCTCCTTGTCGGACACCTTGATCCCGAACCGTCGTTCGATGACCGCGAGCACCATCGCGACCCGGGCGGAGTCCATGCCGCTGACCGCGCGGCGCGGCGACGGGTTGGTGGTGTGCGCGACCAGGGCCTGGACCTCGCCCAGCAACGGGCGTTTGCCGTCCATCGTGACGGTGACCGCGGTGCCCGCCACGGCGTCGTCGCGGTGGTGCAGGAACAGGCCGGACGGGTCGCTGACGCACTCGATGCCGTCCTCGCGCAGTTCGAAGCAGCCCACCTCGTCCGCGGCGCCGAAACGGTTCTTGACCCCGCGCACCATCCGCAGCGTGGAGTGCTTGTCGCCCTCGAAGTGCAGCACCACGTCCACCAGGTGTTCGAGGGATCGGGGCCCGGCGACCGCGCCGTCCTTGGTGACGTGGCCGATCAGCAGCACCGGGATGCCGGTGGTCTTGGCGAGTGAGGTCAGGGCGCTGGTGATGGCGCGGACCTGGGTGACGCCGCCGGTGACGCCCTCGACGTCGGCGGCCAGCATGGTCTGCACGGAGTCGACGATCAGCAGTGTGGGACGCACCTGCTCGACGTGCCCGAACACCGTTGCCAGGTCGGATTCCGCGGCCAGGAAGACCCGCTCGTGCACGGCGCCGGTGCGGTCGGCCCGCAGCCGCACCTGGCCGGCCGACTCCTCGCCGGTCACGTACAGCGCCCGGTCCTGCGGGTCGCGTCGGGCCCAGCGGTGCACCACCTCGAGCAGCAGCGTCGACTTGCCGACGCCGGGTTCGCCGGCGAGCAGCACCACGGAGCCGGGCACCAGGCCGCCGCCGAGCACCCGGTCGAGCTCCGACACGCCGGTCGGCTTGGCCAGGCTGGAGGTGCCGCTGATCTCGGAGATGGGCATCGCGGGGGAGCTGGGGACCAGCGCGGCGCCGCCACGGGCCGAGGTGGCGCCGGGCCGGCCGGTCACGGCGGCCGCGAGGGCGGGCGCCTCCTCGACGGATCCCCAGGCGCCGCAGTCCGGGCAGCGACCGACCCACTTGGGCATCGTGTGCTGACAGGACGAGCACCGGAAACTCGATTTGGGTTTGGCCACGAGGGGCAGCCTAGGTGGCGGGTCCGACAGCCCGTGCGACGAGAACGGCCCCCGACGTGAAGACGTCGGGGGCCGTTCTCGAAGTGCAGGTCAGCGGACCGCGGGAGCGATCAGTGTCCGCCGCTGTCCAGGTGCGCGGCGCCTTCGTTGCCGGACTTCTCGGACTCGTGCCGCTCGGTGCGCGGGCCGGCGTCGACCGGAACCTGGACGGTGATGTCGCCGGCCTTCGCGAAGGTGAAGGTGACCGGGATGGTCAGGCCGGGACGCACGCCCTCGCTGAGGTCGTTGAGCTTCACCAGGATCAGCTGCGTCGGGTCTTCCGGGTTGTCGAGCACCGTGGCGGCGCGGACGCCGGCGCCGAGCGAGGTCTGCGGGTCGATCACGCGGCCGCCGGCCTCGCCGGCGATGGTGACCGACTTGGCGTAGTCGGTGCTGATCCGGGTGAGTCGCTCGGGTTCGGACTCGCTCTCGTTCACCGCGATGAACGCCAGGGCTGCGGTGCCGCCCGGCTCGAGGCTGTACTCCTCGCTGTCCGGGAACAGGACGTGCACGTTGCGCAGGGCGATGTCGCCCTGGTTCGCGTAGTTGCCGTTCACGGCGGCGACCTGCGTTGCGGTCTGGGTGATCTGGCCCGCGCTGCAGGCGGACAGCGAGATGGCTGCGGCTGCGGCAAGGGCAACTGCGGTGGCGACTCGGCGAGTCGACGCATTCAGGGCTGTCACGGGTTGTCCTCCACGGCGTCGGGTCGTAACTCCACTAGGCAGAGTAGTAGTCAGATCGCGAGCCATCGTCGCGGGGTGTCGGTTTGGTGGTTTCCGACGCGTCGCGTCGCGGCGAAAGCCGAGGCCAATTGGTCGGTTTAGGGCTTCTTGCTGCACGTCCGGGCCACCCTGTCAACCCCTCCGGAAGGCGGACTGTGCCCCTGACCAGCGCAGTTGGAATCGTTGCCGAGACAACCCGTGATAAACTGGGAAGATCGAAAGGGGCACGGGACAGATGATTTTTAAGGTCGGAGAAACCGTCGTATACCCCCACCACGGAGCGGCGCTGATCGAGGCGATCGAAACTCGCACCATCAAGGGTGAACAGAAGGAGTATCTCGTTCTGAAGGTCGCTCAGGGCGACCTCACCGTTCGGGTCCCAGCAGACAACGCCGAGTACGTCGGCGTTCGTGATGTTGTGGGGCAGGAGGGTCTGGACAAGGTGTTTCAGGTGCTCCGGGCGCCGCACACCGAGGAGCCGACCAACTGGTCGCGCCGTTACAAGGCCAACCTGGAGAAGCTCGCGTCCGGTGACGTGAACAAGGTCGCCGAGGTGGTGCGCGACCTGTGGCGTCGCGAGCAGGACCGCGGCCTCTCCGCAGGTGAGAAGCGAATGCTCGCCAAGGCCCGTCAGATCCTGGTCGGTGAGCTTGCGCTCGCCGAGGGTACGGACGAGGAGAAGGCCGACATCATTCTCGACGAGGTTCTCGCAGCGGCATCCTGACAGCGACGCCGCACACAGTGAGTATCGTGACCAACCCGGTTGACGTGAACAACGTCGACCGGGTTGTTGCGTTGGTTCCGGCGGCCGGACAGGGTGTTCGGCTCGGCGCGGGAATGCCCAAGGCGTTCGTGACGCTGGGTGGCGAGACGCTGCTCCGGCTGGCCGTGGACGGCCTGCTGGCGTCCGGCGTCGTGGACCGGGTCGTGGTGATCGTGCCCGCGGACCGGGTACCCGAGGTCCGCGATGAACTGCCCGACGGTGTCGACGTGGTCRCGGGCGGTGCCGAGCGCACCGACTCGGTGCGCGCGGGCATCGCCGCGGCGCCCGACGCCGACCTGCTGTTGGTGCACGACGCGGCGCGCGCATTGACCCCGCCCGAACTGATCGCCCGGGTCGTCGCGGCGTTGCGGGCCGGCCGCTCGGCGGTCGTCCCGGTGGTCCCGGTGGCGGACACCGTCAAGACGGTGGACCCGCTCGGCGTGGTCACCGGCACGCCGGAACGGTCCGAGTTGCGGGCGGTGCAGACACCGCAGGGCTTCTCGGCGGACCTGCTGCGCCGCGCCTACGCCGCCGCCGAGTCCGTCGCCACCGACGACGCCGGCCTGGTCGAACGAATCGGCGGCCCCGTCCACACCGTCGCGGGCGACCCACTGGCCTTCAAGATCACCACCGCCCTGGACCTGGCCCTGGCCAGGGCGCTGAGTGAGGAGCCTGCGATCCGCCAGCGTGGCTCCCACCAGAAGCTGGGGTCCTGCTAGAAGCTTGGACCGACTTGAACCTCGACCGACAGGGAGCGTGGCGCGTGCGAGTTGGAATCGGTACGGATGTCCATCCGATCGAGCAGGGCAGGCCCTGCTGGGTGGCGGGACTGCTCTTCGAGGACGAGGACGGCTGCGCCGGGCACTCTGACGGCGACGTCGCCGCGCACGCGCTGTGCGATGCGCTGCTGTCCGCCTCCGGACTCGGCGACCTGGGTTCGGTGTTCGGCACCGGGCGCCCCGAGTGGGACGGCGCGAGCGGTGTGCTGCTGCTCGGTGAGGTGCGGCAACTGCTCGAGGCACAGGGTCTGGTCGTCGGCAATGCCGCGGTGCAGGTGATCGGAAACCGGCCCAAGATCGGTCCCCGCCGCGCGGAGGCGCAGGCGGTGCTCTCCGGGGTGCTCGGGGCGCCGGTCTCGGTCTCCGCGACCACCACCGACGGGCTGGGCCTCACCGGGCGCGGGGAGGGCATCGCGGCGGTCGCGACCGCGCTGGTACGTGACGCGGCCCCGGACCGGTAAGATCGCACGTCGTGACTCTGCGCCTATTCGACACCGAAGCGCGGGCCCTGCGTGAGTTCACGCCGCTGGCCCCCGGACACGCGTCGATCTATCTGTGCGGCGCGACGGTCCAGGGTGACCCGCACATCGGTCACGTGCGCAGTGGTGTGGCGTTCGACGTGCTGCGGCGCTGGCTGCTCGCGCACGACTACGACGTCGCGTTCGTCCGGAACGTCACCGACATCGACGACAAGATCCTGAACAAGGCCGCCGAGGCGGGTCGACCCTGGTGGGAGTGGGCCGCCACCTACGAGCGCTCCTTCGACCGGGCGTACGAGCAGCTCGGGGTGCTGGCCCCGTCGGCGGAGCCCCGCGCGACCGGCCACGTCACGCAGATGGTCGAGCTGATGGCGCGGCTGATCGACGCCGGGCACGCCTACGCCGCCGCCGGCGACGTCTACTTCGACGTGCGGAGCTACCCCGCCTACGGCGCGCTGTCCGGGCACAAGCTCGACGACGTGCACCAGGGCGAGAGCGCCGCCGAGGGCAAGCGCGACCCGCGCGACTTCACGCTGTGGAAGGCCGAGAAGCCGGGCGAGCCGTCGTGGCCCACCCCGTGGGGCCGCGGCCGTCCGGGCTGGCACCTGGAGTGCTCGGCGATGGCGGAGGCCTACCTGGGCGCGGAGTTCGACATCCACTGCGGCGGCCTGGACTTGGTGTTCCCGCACCACGAGAACGAGCTCGCGCAGAGCCGGGCCGTGGGCGACGGTTTCGCGCGGTACTGGCTGCACAACGGCTGGGTGACCATGGGCGGCGAGAAGATGTCGAAGTCCCTCGGCAACGTGCTGTCCGTGCCCAACGTCCTCAAACGGGTCCGGCCGCAGGAGCTGCGGTTCTACCTCGGCGGGGCGCACTACCGCTCGATGCTCGAGTACTCGGACCATGCGCTCGACGTCGCTGCGGAGACCTACCGCGGCATCGAGGCGTTCGTGCTCAAAACGCAGGAGCGGGCCGGCGAGATCCCGGTCGGCAAGTGGACCGCGGAGTTCGCGGCCGCGCTCGACGACGACCTCGGGGTGCCCAAGGCGCTCGCCGAGATCCACGGCCGCCAGCGCGAGGGCAACCGTGCGCTGGCAGCGGGCGACCTGGACGCGGCGGTCGCGATCGCCGGGCAGGTACGCGCCATGATGGGCATACTCGGGGTGGACCCGCTCGACCCGCACTGGGTCTCGGGGACAGCCGACGGCTCCGCCCTGCACGACGCGCTGGACGTTCTGGTCCGCGCGAATCTCGAGGCGCGTCAGCGGGCCAAGGCCGACAAGGACTGGGCAGCGGCTGACGAGATCCGGGACCGGCTCGCCATGGCGGGCGTAGAGGTCACCGACACACCGAACGGCCCCGAGTGGGCCGTGAAGACGAACCACAACGAAGCAGGGCAGTGATGGCTGGCAATTCGAGCAGGCGCGGCGCAGTCCGCAAGTCCGGCACCAAGAAGGGCCAGGTAGTCGGCTCCGGTGGAGGCGGCCGTCGCGGCCTCGCCGGCCGCGGGGCTACCCCGCCGGCGGTCGAGCGCACCAAGCATCCCGCCGCCAAGCGGGCCCGGGCCGCGGCCAAGGCCGCCGACGCGGGCCGCACCGGCGGCAGCGCACCCCGCGGTCGCGGCGGCTCGCCCCGCAAGGGCGACGCCGGTCCCGAGAACGTGCTGGGCCGCAACCCCGTCGTCGAGTGCCTGCGGGCGGGCGTCCCGGCGACCGCCCTGTACGTCGCGGTCGGGACCGACAGCGACGACCGGCTCAAGGAGTCGGTGCAGTTGGCGGCCGAGGCCGGCATCTCCATCCTCGAGGTCCCCCGGGGCGACCTGGACCGGATGAGCGCCAACGGGCTGCACCAGGGCGTCGCCCTGCAGGTGCCGCCGTACCGCTACGCGCACCCCGACGACCTGATCGCCGAGGCCCGCAAGCACCAGGAGCGCCCGCTGCTGGTCGCGCTGGACAACATCACCGACCCGCGCAACCTCGGCGCCGTGGTGCGTTCGGTGGCGGCGTTCGGCGGGCACGGCGTGGTGATCCCGCAGCGCCGCAGCGCCAGCGTCACCGCGGTCGCGTGGCGGACCAGTGCCGGTGCCGCGGCGCGGCTGCCGATCGCGCAGGCGACCAACCTCACCCGGACCCTCAAGGACTGGGCGGCCAAGGGCGTCCAGGTGGTCGGGCTCGACGCGGGCGGCGACACCACCCTCGACGAGTACGACGGCACCGGCCCGGTCGTGATCGTGGTCGGCTCGGAGGGCAAGGGCCTCTCCCGCCTGGTCCGCGAGACCTGCGACACGATCCTGAGCATCCCGATGGCCGGACCGGTGGAGTCGCTCAACGCGTCCGTCGCGGCGGGCGTGGTGCTCTCCGACATCGCCCGCCAGCGGAGGCGCTGACGCATCCGTGAGTTCTTTCGGTCCCGCTGGGGCCGAAAGGACTCGCTGCGGTCGACCAGGGCGGCCGCTCGTCAGAGGGCGAAGCGCACCGCGTCGCCGGGCACCAGCTGCCCGGCCGCACCGATGCCCTCGCTCGGCAGTTCCGTGTCGCCGAGGCGCGGCAGCGGCGCCCACCAACCTGTTTGCGCCGTCGTGCGAGCCCAGGTCGGCGGCGCCCGATGCTCCGACGCCGAGCGCGCCGAAGCCGGGCCGGCCACGGTCCTGGACCGTGGCGAGCGCCCCGGTCCGGATCACCTCGAGCCATGCCACACCTGAGAGTCTCCCTCACCGGCGCCGCGAGCCCCACTACGATCGGCGGATGCTGACCGCCGCGGCGTACGGACTCGGCACGGCCGTGCCGCTGTTTCTCGGTGCCCTGATCGGTCTGCGGTACGACCTGCCGCGGCCGCTGCTCGCCGCACTCATGGCGTTCGGTGCCGGGACGATGGTCGCGGCGGTTTCCACCGAACTGTTCCAGCCGGCGTTCGACTCCGAGGGCGTGCTGGTGGCCGGGACCGCACTCCTCGGTGGCGCGCTGGTCTACGTGGTGGCCGACCACCTGATCGAGAACAAGTTGGGTCCGGCGGCCCTGGGCTGGGCGCTGATGCTCGGCACCCTGCTAGACGGCATCCCGGAGAACACCGCCCTCGGCGTCTCGCTGAGCGGCGGCGGCGGGATGGTGCTGCTGGTGGCGGTCGCGGTGGGCAACGTCCCGGAGGCGGTCGCCGGCGCCGCGTCGATGCGCACCCAACCGCGGTTCGACCCGCGCCGGACGCTGCTGCTGTGGGCGGTCACCGCCGTGGTGCTGGTGCTGGTGGTGATCGCCGCGAACGCCGCCGCGGACAACATCGGCAGCCGTCAGATCGCGGTGATCCAGGCCTTCGCCGGCGGCGCGACCATCGCCGTGCTGGCGGACTCGCTGATGCCGGAGGCGTACCGGGAGGGCGGCTGGTGGGTCGGCTTGTCCACCGCGGTCGGGTTCCTGGTCGCGTTCGCCCTCGGCGGCTGACCGGGCGTCAGAGCCGTTGCGGCCCCGGGCCCTGCTCGCCGAGCCGGTCACCGGGGTTGAGCATCCAGCAGGAGTTGAGCGAGAGGCAGCCGCAGCCGATGCAGCCGGTGAAGTCGTCGCGCAACTGCTGGAGGCGGTGGATCCGTTCGTCGAGCTCGGCCCGCCACTGCCCCGACAGCCGCTCCCAGTCCCGCTTCGTCGGGGTCCGCCCGTCCGGGAGGGTGGCGAGCGCCGCCGCGACGTCGGCCAGCGGGATCCCGACCCGGTTCGCCATCCGGATGAACGCGATCCGCCGCAGCACACTGCGCGGGTAGCGGCGCTGGTTCCCGGCGGTACGTTCGGGGGAGAGCAGACCCACCGACTCGTAGTAGTGCAGCGCGCTCACGGCCAGTCCGCTGCGTCGGGCGATCTCGCCCACGCCGAGCAGTTCCGTCGCAGCAGGGCGTCGCGGAACCGGAACCGGCGTCGAGCCTGCGTCGGCGGGAACGGGGCCTCCTGTCGGCACGGGACCCTCCGAATTGACCTCGAGTGCACTGGAGGTTTTAGCGTAGCGGTCATGCAGCCGACCGAAACACAGTCCACCCCGCCCGACCGCGGCTGGCGGCAACTGCTCGGCCCGGCCCATCTCGGTCCGATGGTGGTGCTTGCCGGCGGCGTCGCGCTGTACGCGGTGAACATCTATCTCACCGCCAGCCTGCTGCCGTCCGCGGTCGACGAGATCGGCGGCGAGCGGTACTTCGCCTGGGCCACAACCATTTTCCTGGTCGCATCGGTGGTCTCCGCGGTGCTGGTGAGCCGGCTGCTGGCCGGGGTGGGCTCGCGCGGGGCGTACCTGAGCGCCATCGGTCTGTTCACGGCGGGCACGCTGGTGTGCGCGGCGGCGCCGGACATGTTCGTGCTGCTGGTCGGCCGCGCCCTGCAGGGTCTCGGCGGCGGGCTGCTCAGCGGCCTCGCCTACGCGCTGATCCGATCGGTGCTGCCGGCCGGGCTGTGGGCCCGCGCGTCCGCGCTGGTGTCGGGGATGTGGGGGATCGGGACCTTCGTCGGGCCGGCCGTGGGTGGTCTGTTCGCCCAGTTCGGCGCGTGGCGTCTGGCGTTCGTCACGTTGGCCGTGCTCGCGGCCGCGCTCGGTGCGGTGGTGCCCCGGTACATCCCCGGCTACCGGCCCGCCGACACCGTGGTGGACGCGGTGCCGGTCCGGTCGATGGTGCTGCTCTCGACCGCGGCGCTCGTGGTGAGCGTGGCGAGCCTGTCCACCCGGGCCGGTGTCGCGGCCGTCGGCGTCCTGGCCGGACTGGCGCTGCTGGCGGTCTTCGTGGTGTGCGAGCGGAGGTCGTCGACGAGGGTGCTGCCCGCCGTCACCTTCGCCGCGGGCAACCCGCTCCGGTGGACCTACCTGACCATCGCGCTGCTGGCGATCGCGTCCACGGCGGAGACGTTCGTGCCGCTGTTCGGTCAGCGGCTCGGCGGGCTGACGCCGGTCGCCGCGGGCTTCCTGGGTGCGGCGCTGGCCGTGGGCTGGACGATCGGCGAGATCTCCAGCGCCGGTGCGGCGCGGCCCCGGGTGGTCCGGGCGGTGGTGGTCTCGGGGCCCGCGATGGTGGCGCTCGGCTTCTTCGTCGCGGCCCTTGCCCAGCGGGAGGAGGCGTCCGGGCCGGTGATCGCGACGTGGGTCGCGGCGCTGGTGCTGGCGGGGGCCGGCATCGGCGCCGCCTGGCCGCACCTGGCGACCTTCGTGATGGGCAGCGTCGACGACCCGGGTGAGGGCGGCAAGGCGGCCGCGGCGATCAACACGGTCCAGTTGGTGGCCAACGCATTCGGGGCCGCACTGGCCGGGCTGCTGGTGAACCTCGGCGGCGGGTCGGCGGGGTCGGCGCAGCTGCTGTTCGGGACGTTCGCCGCCGTTGCCGCGGTCGCGGCGCCGACGGCGTGGCGGTCGGCGTCGCTCCGGTAGCCGGGATCAGAGCGCGACGAACCGAACGGTCGCGCCCGGCCGGAGCAGCGCGGGCGGGTCGCGTTCGACGTCCCACATCGGCTCGTCGGTGCTGCCGATCAGCTGCCGGCCGCCGGGCGAGCTGCGCGGGTAGACGCCGGAGAACTCGCCGGCCAGGCCGACGGCACCGGCCGGGACCGCGGTGCGGGGGGGGGGGGCGTACCGGGAGGGCGGCCGGTGGGTGGGCCTGTCGACCGCTTTCGGCTTCCTCACCGCGTTCGCGCTCGGCGGCTGAGCCCCATCGAGCGTACTCCCGACGGTGACCGCCGACCCGGATGTGCACGCTCGGTGGTCAGTGCCGGCGCGCCCCGTACCCGCCGCCGCCTGGCGTCTCGACGACCAGGACGTCGCCCGGCTCGACGTCGACCGAGTCGCAGGCGGCCATCGGGACCACGGTGCCGTCGGCGCGTTCGACCCGGTTGCTGCCCAGCCCGCCGGGCGAGCCCCCGTTCATGCCGTACGGCGGCACTCGGCGATGCCCCGACAGCGTGCTCACCAGCATCGGCTCCAGGAATCGGAGTCGGCGGACCGCGCCGTCGCCGCCGCGCCAGCGCCCGTCCCCACCGCTGCCGCGCCGAATCGCGAAGTCCTCCAGGAGCACCGGAAGCCGCCACTCGAGCACCTCGGGGTCGGTCAGTCGGGAGTTCGTCATGTGGGTCTGCACCACCGACGCCCCGTCGAATCCGTCGCCCGCGCCGGACCCGGAGCCGAGGGTCTCGTAGTACTGGTGCCGGTCGTTGCCGAAGGTGACGTTGTTCATCGTCCCGGAACCTTCCGCCTGCACTCCGAGCGCGCCGTACAGTGCACCGGTCACGGCCTGCGAGGTCTCCACGTTGCCGGCGACCACGGCAGCCGGATGGCTCGGCGCGAGCATGGACCCCTCGGGGATGACGATGTGCAGGGGCCTCAGACAGCCGTCGTTGAGCGGGATCTCGTCGGCGACGAGAGTGCGGAACACGTAGAGCACGGCGGCCGTCGCGACCGACGACGGCGCGTTGAAGTTCGACTCGAGTTGTGGCGAGCTACCGGTGAAATCGATCGTCGCCGAGCGGCTCTGCCGATCCACGCTCACCCGCACCGCGATCACCGCGCCGGCATCCGTCTCGTACCGATAGGAGCCCTCGGCGAGGGTGTCCACGACCCGGCGCACCGCCTCCTCGGCGTTGTCCTGCACGTGGCGCATGTAGGCCTCCACCACATCGAGGCCGAAGTGGTCGATCATTCTCGCGACCTCCTCGACTCCCCTTGCATTCGCGGCGATCTGGGCGCGAAGGTCGGCGAGGTTGGTGTCGGGATTCCGAGACGGGTACCGCGCGCCGGTCAGCAGCTCCAGCGTCTCGGCTTCCCGGAGGCGGCCGTCGCGGGCGAGCAGCCAGTTGTCGAACAGCACCCCTTCCTCGTCGATCTCGCGGCTGGTGGCCGGCATCGACCCCGGGGAGATCCCGCCGATCTCGGCGTGGTGTCCGCGGGAGGCGACGTAGAACAGGATCTCTGCGCCCGACTCGTCGAAAACCGGGGTGATGACGGTGATGTCGGGGAGGTGGGTGCCGCCGTGGTACGGGTCGTTGACGGCGTAGACGTCGCCGCGCCGCATCCGGTCCCGGCGTCGCGCGATGACCTCCTTGACGCTACTGCCCATCGATCCGAGGTGGACCGGGATGTGCGGGGCGTTGGCGATGAGGTTGCCGTCCGGATCGAACAGCGCGCACGAGAAGTCCAGCCGTTCCTTGATGTTCACCGACTGCGCCGTCGACTCCAGGGCGGTGCCCATCTGTTCGGCGATCGACATGAACAGGTTGTTGAAGATCTCCAGCATCACCGGATCGGCCTGCGTGCCGATCGCTGCCCCGGTGGGCGCGACCACCCGCTCGAGAAGCAGGTGCCCGGCCTCGGTGAGCGTGCCGCGCCAGCCGGGGTCCACCACGGTGGTCGAGTTCGTCTCGGCGATGATCGCCGGTCCGGTGACCGCGTCCCCGGGCCGCATCCGTGCCCGCTCGTGCAGCGGCGCCGCGTGCCAGGCTCCGTCGGCGTACATGCGAACGGTGTCGGCGGCCTCGTCCGCGGCGGGAGCGGTCGCCGCCGCCACGTCGGACAGGTCCGGTTGGTCGGTCAGCCCGGTCGCCTCGACGGCCACCGCGTCGACGATGAGCGGGCGGTCCATCAGGAACGAGTACGTCCGCAGGTGCACCCCCTCGAACTCCGCGGTCATGGTCTCGGGCTCGGTCAGTTCGACGGGCACGGTGGTGTCCGTGCCGTCGTAGCGCAGGTGGGCCCGCCGGGTCAGCCGGATCCGATCCGGGGACATCCCCTCGTCCAGGAGTTCGGCGGCGGCCGCCGATTCCAGGGCCTCGGCGACGTCGAGTATCCGCGGCAGGGAGTCCGGCCCCAGCGGTGTGACCACCGACTGCTCCCGCATGACCGTGGTGTCGGCCAGGCCCATACCCAGCGCCGACAGCACGCCGGCCATGGGTGGGACCAGCACGGTGTGGATACCCAGCGAGTCGGCCACCGCGCACGCGTGCTGGCCACCGGCACCGCCGAAGGTGGTCAGCGCGTACTCGGTGACGTCGTGCCCCTTCTGCACCGAGATGTGCTTGACCGCGTTGGCCATGTTCGCGACCGCGATGCGCAGGAATCCCTCCGCGACCTGTTCGGGGGAGCGGTCGTCGCCCGTGCGCGCACGAATGTCGGCGGCCAGCTCGGCGAACCGGCTGCGGACGATGTCGCCGTCCAGTGTCTGGTCGCCCCCGGGGCCGAACACCCTGGGGAAGTGCTCGGGTTGGATACGGCCGAGCATCACGTTGGCGTCGGTGACGGTCAGCGGTCCGCCCCCGCGGTAGCAGGAGGGCCCGGGGTCGGCGCCCGCCGAGTCCGGACCGACGCGGTACCGGCTGCCGTCGAAGTGCAGGATCGAGCCACCGCCGGCGGCGACGGTGTGGATGTCCAGCATCGGTGCCCGCAGGCGGACCCCGGCGACCTGGGTGTCGAACACGCGCTCGTACTCGCCTGCAAAATGCGACACGTCTGTCGAGGTGCCACCCATGTCGAACCCGATCACCTTGTCGAAGCCGGCCAACTGCGACATCCGCACCATGCCGACGATGCCGCCCGCCGGACCCGAGAGGATCGCATCCTTGCCCCGGAAGTGGCCCGCCTCGGCGAGCCCGCCGTTGGACTGCATGAACATCAGTCGCACGCCGGGCAGTTGCCCGGTCACCAGGTCGACGTAGCGGCGCAGCACCGGCGAGAGGTAGGCATCGACGACCGCGGTGTCCCCGCGTGGCACCAGCTTCATCAGTGGGCTGGCCACGCTGGACAGCGAGATCTGGGCGAACCCGATCTCCGCCGCGAGCTCGCCGATCGCCGCCTCGTGCTCGGGGTACAGGTGACTGTGCATGCACACCACCGCCACCGCGCCGATCCCGTCGTCGTGCGCTCGCCGGAGCTCGCCGGCCAGTTGGTCGAGATCCGGGGTGCGCAGCACGGTTCCATCGGCCATGACGCGTTCGTCGACCTCGATCACGCGCTCGTACAACAGCTCCGGCAGCTCGATGTGCCGGTCGAAGATTCGCGGTCGGTTCTGGTAGCCGATCCGCAGCGCGTCACCGAAGCCCTTCGTGATGACGAGGGCCGTGCGTGCCCCGGTGCGCTCGAGCAGAGCGTTGGTCGCAACCGTGGTGCCCATCCGGACCTGCTCCACCCGATCCGCCGTGACGGCCCCGCCCGCACTCGACCCGAGCAGCGCGCGGATGCCGGCGACGGCGGCGTCGGAGTACCGTGCTGGGTTCTCCGACAGCAGCTTGTGCGTGACCAGGCTGCCGTCGGGTCGGCGTCCGACTATGTCGGTGAACGTGCCCCCACGGTCGATCCAGAATTCCCAACGCGCAGCAGTCATGGCTCTCCCATCGCGAACGATCGGAGGCCAATCCTATGCAGCGACCGTGACCCGCCTCACGGCCCGGCCCCGCCGCGCGCCCACCACGCGGCAGATCAGGTAGATCACGAACGAGATGGTGGTGACGAAGGTGGACACCGGGACGCCGGGCGCGAGCGAGAGCAGGATGCCACCGACGGCCGCGAGCTCGGCGAACAGGATGGACAGCAGCGTGGTCCGCAGCGGGTTCGAGGTGATCCGCGCGGCCGCCGCAGCCGGGGTGATGAGCAGCGAGAGCACCAGCAGCGCGCCGACGATCTGCACGCCGAGCGCGGCGGCCACGCCGACCAGCACCGCGAACACGATCGACAGTGCCCGGATCGGCACGCCGCGGGCCCGCGCGACGTCCGGGTCGGTGCTGGCGAACAGCAGCGGCCGGTACACCACCAGCAGCACGGCGAGCACCAGGACCGCGCACACCAGCAGCAGTTGCAGGCCGCTGTTGCCGACGCCGACGATCTGCCCGACGAGCAGCGAGAAGCTGGTGCCGGTGCGGCCGGGGTAGAGCCACATGAACAGYACGGACAGGCCGAGGCCGAACGACATGATGACGCCGATCACCGAGTCGCGTTCGCGGGCCTTGGCGCCGAGCAGGCCGAACAGTACGGCCGCGACCACCGAGCCGACGATGGCGCCGAGACCCACGCTGAGGCCGGCCAGCAGCGCCGCGGAGGCACCGGTCAGCGACAGCTCGCTGGTGCCGTGCACCGCGAACGACATCTGCCGGCTGATGATCAGCGGGCCGATCGCGCCGGCGAGCAACCCCAGGATCGCGGCGGCGAGCAACGCCTGCTGCACGAAGTCGTAGTGCAGCAGGTCGAGGGTGGCCTGCCAGTCGAACATCATCGACAGGGCCTCGGAGAGCTTCTCGTTCATTCGTGGTCCTCGTGGTGGATGCCCTCGCCGCCCGCACTGCCGAGCGCGTCGATGGCGTCGCCCGTGCCGACGACGACCAGTCGCCCGCGCACGTGCAGCACCTCGACGTCGGTCTGGTACAGCTCCGAGAGCACCTCCGAGGTCATCACCTCGGCGGCGGTGCCGATCCGGAACCGGCCGTCCACCAGGTACAGCACCCGGTCGACGAGCGGCAGGATCGGGTTGATCTCGTGGGTCACGAACAGCACCGCGGTGTCGTGCTCGAGCCGGCGCTGGTTGATCAGGTCGGACACCCGGTGCTGGTTGGCCAGGTCCAGGCTCAGCAGCGGCTCGTCGCACAGCAGCACCCGGGGGTCGCCGACGAGGGCCTGCGCCACCCGCAGTCGCTGCTGCTCGCCGCCGGACATCGAGCCGACCGGGGCGTCGGCGTAGGCCTGCGCGCCCACCTGGGTGATGGCGGCGTCGACGATGGCGCGGCGGGCGCGACGGTTCCGCAGCCCGGTGCCCCAGCGGTGGCCGTCGACGCCCAGGCCGACCAGGTCGCGCCCGCGCAGCGGCAGGCCCTCGTCCATGGTCTTCTGCTGCGGGATGTACCCGACGTGGGAGTTTCCGGTGCGCGCGGGCGTGCCGGCGATCCGGACGCTGCCGCCGGAGAGCGGGACCTGGCCGAGGAGCACCTTGAGCAGGGAGGTCTTGCCGGACCCGTTGGGGCCGAGCACGGCGATGAACTCGCCGGGACGGACCTGCAGGTCGAGGCCGGACCACAGGGTTCGGGGTCCGTACGCCAGCCGGGCTCCGTTGAGTTCGACGGCGGGTTCGGTCACGGGGCCTTTTCGGGTGTCGGGATTCGGGTTCTCGGTTTCGCGCTGCATCGGATGCGCCGGCCTCAGCGGGCGGAGCCGTCGAGCGCGGCGGCGAGCGCCGCGGCGGTGGCGCTCTGCCACTGAATGTAGTCGAGCCCCTCGGGCAGCGTCTCGCTCACCTCGACGACCGTGATGCCCGCCGCCTCGGCGTTCGCCCGGACGTCCTGGGTGACGCGGTCCTGGGTCTGGCTGTTGTAGATCAGCGCGTGGACCTTCTTGCCCGCCAGCAGGTCCCGGGTGGCGGCGATCGCCGCGGGCGGGGGGTCGTTGCCGTCCTCGATGGCCTTGGTGAAGTCCTCGGGCGTCTCGTCGCGGAGGTCGGCGGCGGCCAGCAGGTAGTGCGCGATCGGCTCGGTCTGGGCGACCGGGGCCTGTCCGTGGGTCGCCGCGATGCCGTCGGTCACCGCGGTGATCCGGTGCAGCTTGCCGTGGAAGTCGGCGGCGTTGGCGGTGTAAGCGTCGGCGTTCGCCGGGTCGATGACGCCGAGTTCGGCCGCGATCTTCTGCGCCACCGCGTCGACGGTGGGGACGTCGTACCAGACGTGCTCGTTCACCGCGCCGTGTCCGTGGTCGTGGCCGGCGTGCGAGTCGGCCCCCGCCTCGTGGGACGCCGCCTCGTGGGCCTCTGCCTCCGGGGCAGCGGGGGACGCCGCGGCGTCGTGGTCGCCGTGCAGGTCGGTGGGGGAGCCGTACAGCTCGAACGCGTCGACCGTCCGCTTGCCGGGCATGCTCTCGAGGATGTCGTCGAGGAACCCGTCGTATCCGCCGCCGTTGAGCACGACCAGGTTGGCGTCGGTGATCCTGGCGGCGTCGCGGGGGCTGGCCTCGTAGGAGTGCGGGTCGGCGGAGGGGTCCGAGACGATCGAGACGACGTCCGCACGGTCTCCGGCGACGGCGCCGGCCACCGAGCCCCACACATTGGTGGAGGCGACGATGCTGACGCGCTGACCGGCCGCGACGGGGCCGTCCGCGTCCGCGCTCGAGGCGGTGGAGCAGGCGCCGAGGGTCAGGGCGGCGGTGACGGCCAGCCCGACGGCTGCGGCGACCTTGCGGTGGCGGYGGGAACGGGCGGTCGGGTCGAGCTGAGGCATGCCCAAGATATTAATGGAAACCGTTTCCGTTGTACATTAGCGGGGCCGTGCTGTCGGTCACGGCCGCATTCAGTACGGTCCGACTATGTCCCGGTCCCGTCATCCGCACCGTCAGGCCACCCTGGCGTCGCTCGCGGCGGAGCTGAAGGTCTCCCGCACCACCGTCTCCAACGCCTACAACCGGCCGGACCAACTCTCCGCGGAACTGCGCGAACGGGTGCTCGACGCCGCCAAGCGGCGCGGCTACCCGGGCCCGGACCCGGTGGCCCGCTCGTTGCGCACCCGCAAGGCGGGCGCGGTGGGGCTGCTGCTCACCGAGGCATTGAGCTACTCCTTCCGGGACCCGGCGGCGATGAGCTTCCTGGCGGGCCTGGCCGAGTCCTGCGAGGACGCCGGCCAGGGGCTGCTGCTGGTGCCCGCCGGGCCGGGCCGCGACGACGTCGACGCGGCCGCGGTGGTGCAGCAGGCCGGGGTGGACGGCTTTGTCGTGTACTCCGTCGCGGACGACGACCCCTACCTCGCCGCCGTGCTCGAGCGGCGGATGCCGATGGTGGTGTGTGACCAGCCGCGGGAGATCGCGGGGGCCTCGCTGGTCGGCATCGACGACCGCGGCGCCATGCGCAAGGTTGCCGAGTACCTGATCACCTTGGGGCACAAGGAGTTCGGTGTCCTCTGCATGCGGCTCGGCCGCGACCTGCGGGACGGTCTCGTCGAAGGGGACCGGCTGAACTCGCCGAACTTCCACGTCCAGCGCGAGCGAATCGCCGGGGTGCGGGACGCGTTGACCGCCGCCGGGCTGGACCCGGCCTCGCTGACGGTGATCGAGCGCGCCGAGCACTCCGGTCCGGCCGGTCACTCCGCCGCGGAGCAGGCCCTCGCGGTGAACCCGCGGATCACCGCGCTGCTGTGCACCACCGACGTGCTCGCGCTGGGCGCGCTGGACTACGCCCGCTGGCGCGGGCTGGACGTGCCCGGGCAGCTGTCGATCACCGGCTTCGACGGCGTCGACGACGCGCTGCGCGAGGGGCTGACCACCGTCCGCCAGCCTGCCGAGGAGAAGGGGCGGCGGGCCGGGCGGCTGCTGCTCACCCCGTCGCACTCCGGCGTCGCGACCGTGGAGATGCTCGAGACCGAACTGCTGCGCGGGCACACCGCGGCGCCGCCGGCCTAGCGGCCCGACCGTCCTGCGGCCGGGCCGGCCGACCTACCGCGCGGTCAGGCCGCGGGCCTCGCTGAGCAGCTGCGCGCACCGCAGCAGGCCCAGGTGGCTGTACGCCTGCGGATGGTTGCCCAGCGACCGCTCGGCGACCGGGTCGTACTCCTCGGCGAGCAGTCCGGTCGGACCCGCCGCCGCCACCAGCTGGGCGAACAGGGCCTCCGCGTCGGCGAGCTGACCGGTCAGCAGGTAGGCCTCGACCAGCCAGGCCGCGCACAGGTGGAACCCTCCCTCGCCGCCGGGCAGGCCGTCGTCGTGGTGGTAGCGGTACACCGTCGAGCCGCTGCGCAGCTCCGCCTCCGTGGCGATGACGGTGGCCGCGAACCGGGGGTCGGACGGGTCGATCAGTCCGGACAGCCCGATGTGCAGGGTGGCCGCGTCGAGGTCGGTGCCGTCGTAGGCGGCGGTGTACGAGCGGGCCCGGTCACTCCAGCCGCGGTCCTTGACCTCGTCGGAGATCTCGGTGCGCAGCGCCTTCCAGTCTTGTCCGGCCTCCCGGTCGAAGCGCGTGGCCAGGGTCAGTGCCCGGTCCACGGTGACCCAGCACATCACCTTCGAGTACACGTGGTGCCGCGGGTTGCCGCGGATCTCCCAGATGCCGTTGTCGGGTTCGGACCACCGGCGCTGGACCGCGGAGACCATGGCGCACACCAGGTCCCAGTCGGCGTCGGTCAGGGCCTGCGCGGTGCCCTGCTTCTCCCGCGCGTGGGCCAGGTGCGAGATCAGGTCCACGATCGGGCCGAAGACGTCGAGCTGAACCTGCGAGTTCGCGGCGTTGCCGACGCGCACCGGCCGGGACCCGGCGTACCCGGGCAGCGAGTCGAGGACTGCCTCGGGGGGCAGGCCGCCGCCGTAGATCGTGTACAGCGGGTGCAGCCGTTCCGGTCCGGGCAGCGTCTCGAGCACCCGGTGCACCCAGTCGAGGAAGTTCTCCGCCTCGGTCAGGGAGCCGAGCGAGACCAGCGCGGAGGCGGTCAGCGAGGCGTCGCGCAGCCAGCAGTAGCGGTAGTCCCAGTTGCGGACGCCGCCGATCTCCTCCGGCAGCGAGGTGGTCGCGGCGGCGAGGATGGAACCCGAGTCGGCGTGCACCAGCCCGCGCAGGGTGAGGGCGGAGCGCTTCATCAGGCCGGGCTTGAGCGGAGGCAGGTCGAGGCCCTCGGCCCACTCGGCCCAGTACGCCTCGGACAGCGCCCGACGGTCGGGTTCCGGTGTCGCGGACGGTTCGAGATCCGAACTGCCGCAGCGAAGTTCGAGTACCACGGGTCCGGCGGACGGGTCGACCACGGCGTGTGCGGTCTGCTGCTGGCCGTCGTTGACGATCTCCCACTCGACGCCGGCGGAGCGCAGCACCACCGGGTCGTTGGTGCCGTAGACACGCAGGCCGTTCTCCTCCCGCTCGAGCTTCACCTGCGCCTGCCCGAACTCGGGGCGGGGCGCGAAGGTGACAACCGCCTTGGCCTGGCCGGTGATCACTCGCGTCAGGTCGGTGCGGCCGGCGTCCACGTCGTGCGGCAGGTAGTCGGTGACCTGCAGGCTGGCCCATCGGGTCTGCACGGTCATGGTGCCGTCGACGTAGCGCTGGCTCAGCGGCAGCGCGGCCCGTTGCGGCGCGACGGTGAAGTGGCCGGCCTCGACGCCGCCGAGCAGGTGCGCGAACATCGCGGCGGAGTCCGGCTCGGGATGGCACAGCCAGGTCAGTGAGGCGTCGGGGGTCAGCAGGGCCACCGAACGGGGGCTGGCGAGCATGGTCAGCCGCTCGATCGGGGTGGCGCTGTCGCCGTGCAGCCAGGTGCGGCGTTCCTCGAACAGGAACGCCAGCGCGGTGCCGACGTCCTCGGGGCTCTCCACGCGGAACTCGGCGAGGGACTCGCCGTCGCCGACCTTGATGCCGAGGTCGGGTCCGGCCAGCCTGCGGAACGCCTTCTCGTCGGTGACGTCGTCGCCGAAGAAGACGGTCGCCGACGCGCCCTCGCGGTGCCGGAGGATGTCGAGGGCCTCGCCCTTGTCGGTGACGATGACGGCCAGCTCGATGACGGCCTTGCCCTCGGTGACCTGTACGCCGTCCCAGGTGGCGGCGTCGCCGCGGACCCGGGCCAGCGCGGCGTCGGCCACCTCGGGGCTCGCGTTGCGCACGTGCAGCGCGACGCTGGCCGGCTTGGTCTCGACGGCGATGCCGTCGCCCGCGGCGGCGATCGTCAGCAGTTCGTGGGTGATCTCGCGCAGCAGTCGCTTGGCGTCGTCGTCGATCTCGTGCACGAAGCCGACGTCGAACTCGGAGCCGTGGCTGCCCACCAACTGCACCTCGACCGGCAGTCGCGAGAGCATCGCCAGGTCGCGCAGGGCGCGCCCGGAGATCACCGCGGACGCGGTCGAGGGCAGGCTCGCGAGCGCCCGCAGGGCGCGCACCGATTCGGCATCCGGAAATGCCTTCGCCGGATCGGACACGATGGGTGCCATGGTGCCGTCGTAGTCGGACGCCACCAGCAGTCGCGGCGTCCGGGCGACTGACACCAGACGCCGGCGGAGCTCGAGGGGTAGATCTTGCGCACTCACTGCGCGAAGTCTACTTAGGATTCGGCCGGATCCTGGTAGCCGCCGCCGAGAAGAAGTTCGACGGTCAGCTCGAGCCGCTTGGCGACGTCGGTTGCCGACGAGCGCCGGGTCAGCCAGGCCACCAGGTTGGACAGCCAGACATCGGAGATGACGCGCGCGATGGCGAGCTGCTCCTCGGTGGGCGTGCCGTCGTTCATGGCCCGGGCGAACAGCGCGTCCATCAACTTGCCCACCGCGTCGACCTCGGCGGCAGCGGAGGCGTCGGCGAACATGAATGCCCGGGTCATCGCCTCGGTGAGCAGCGGCTCGCGCTGCATCGCGCGGGTGATCTGACCGAGGATCAGGTGCATCCGCTCGATCGGGGTGTCGCCCGGCGGCATGCCCTTCTTGCGGGAGTCGATCTTCTCGAATTCGCGGGCCAGCGCGGACACCAGCAGGTGCACCTTCGACGGGAAGTAGCGGTACAGGGTGCCGACCGCGACGTCCGCGCGTTCTGCCACCGCGCGCATCTGCACGGCCTCGTAGCCGCCCTTCGATGCCAGCACCAGGGTGGCGTCGAGGATCCGCTTGCGCCGCTCTCGTTGCGCGTTGGAACTGAGGTCCTCGTCGGTCAAAGTCGACACGGCCGCGCTTGTTGCGGTGGCTTTGCCCGCGGAGCGTGTACGAGATGAGGAGGTCATCGACGAAATCCTTGGATTAGGCGAAACATTTTCGAGGGCGGTTCAAGTCCGGTCTTGACTCTGGACCAACTTACAGATTAGAACACGTTCTACATGATTTTGTCAGTACTGAGAGGTTGGCCTTCCTTGTGACTATCGCCACGACAGACGAGCAGCGTGCCGTCCAGGAATCGATTCTGGCCTGGTCGCGCTCCGCGAATCCTATCGAGACGCTCCGTCAGGACCCGGCGGATCCGTGGCGCGCGCACTGGCCGGCGCTCGCCGACCTGGGTGTGTTCATGGTCGCGCAGGCCGAGGAGGTCGGTGGCGCGGACGGCGAGATCGTCGATCTCGCGGTGATGCTCGAGCAGGCCGCCGCGGCGCTGGCCGCCGGTCCGGTCCTGTCCACCGCGCTGGCCGCGCTGGTGGTCGGGCGCAGCGGTGAACCCGCCGCCAAGCAGTGGGGGCCGGAGCTGGCCGAGGGTGGGCGCCCGGTCGGCGTCGTGCTCGACGGGGCGGTCGCGGCCGAGGCCGACGCCGACGGCGGCCTGGTGCTGAGCGGCGACGCCGGCCTCGCGCTCGGCGGCGCACCCGGTGTGGCGGTGCTGCTGCCCGCCACCCGCGGCGCCTCCTCGGGCGAAGCCTCGGGTGACGAGGTGTGGTGCCTGCTCGACGCCGACACCGCCGGCCTGACGGTCGAGGCGGTGGAGAACGTGGACGTGAGCGTCCCGCTGGCCACCGTGCGCCTCGACGGCGTCACGGTCTCGCCGGACCGGATCCTGACCGGCGTCCGCCCGGGCCTGGTGCGTGACCTGGCCGCCACCCTCGCCGCGGCGGAGGCCGCCGGTGTTGCCGGCTGGTGCCTGCGGACCGCCGTCGAGTACGCGAAGATCCGCGAGCAGTTCGGCAAGCCGATCGGTTCGTTCCAGGCGATCAAGCACCTGTGCGCCGAGATGCTCTGCCGGGTCGAGCAGGCCCGCGCCGTGGCCTGGGACGCGGCCGTCGCCGCCGAGTCCGGCGACGAGTTGCCGATCGCGGCCGCGGTCGCCGCGTCCGTCGCGTTGGACGCGGCGGTCGACACCGCCAAGGACTGCATCCAGGTGCTCGGCGGCATCGGCTTCACCTGGGAGCACGACGCGCACTTCTACCTGCGGCGGGTGCTCTCGCTGCGCCAACTGCTCGGTGGCGGCGCCGCCTGGCGGGCCCGGGTCGCGGAACTGACCCGCGCCGGGTCCCGTCGGCACCTGACCGTGGACCTCGGCGACCTCGCGGGGCAGCGGGAGACCGTCCGCGCCGAGATCGAGGCGATCGTCGCGCTCCCGGAGGCCGAGCGGCGTGTTGCGTTCGCCGAGTCCGGTTACCTGGCGCCGCACTGGCCGGCCCCGTACGGCAAGTCCGCGAAGGCCGCCGAGCAGATCCTGATCGGCGAGGAACTCGTGCGCGCCGACCTCGAGACACCCAACCTGGTGATCGGCTGGTGGGCGGTGCCCACGATCCTCGAGCACGGCACCGCCGAGCAGATCGAGCGGTTCGCGATGCCGACCCTGCGCGGGGACCTGACCTGGTGCCAGCTGTTCTCCGAGCCGGGCGCCGGCTCCGACCTCGCGTCCCTGCGCACCACCGCCGACAAGGTGGACGGCGGCTGGGTGCTCAACGGCCAGAAGGTGTGGACCTCGCTCGCCCGCGAAGCGGACTGGGCGATCTGCCTGGCCCGTACCGACAAGGACGCACCGAAGCACAAGGGCATCACCTACTTCGTGGTGGACATGCGCAGCGCCGGAATTCGGATCTCGCCGCTGCGCGAGATCACCGGCGACGCGCTGTTCAACGAGGTGTTCCTGGACGGGGTGTTCGTGCCGGACGAGTGCGTGGTCGGCCAGGTGAACGGCGGCTGGAAGCTGGCCCGGACCACCCTCGCCAACGAGCGGATCGCGATGAGCGGTGGCTCGTCGCTGGGCAAGGCGATGGAGGAGCTGCTCGAGCTGTCCAGCCGCGGCGGCACCGACCCGGTCACCGAGGACCGCATCGGCTTCCTCGTCGGCGACGCCCTGGTCGGCTCGCTGCTCGAGCACCGGACCACACTGCGTCAGCTCGACGGCCAGGACCCCGGTCCGGCGTCGAGTGTGCGCAAACTCGTCGGGGTACGGCATCGTCAGGCTGTCGCGGAGTTCGCGCTCGAGTGCGCGGGCATCGACGGCGCGGTGGAGGGTCCGCTCTCGCGCGAATTCCTCAACACCCGCTGCCTGACCATTGCCGGTGGTACCGAGCAGATCCTGCTCACCGTCGCCGCCGAGCACCTGCTCGGGCTGCCGCGCGGCTGACCGATTACACGCACTTCGACAGGACGGATTTCTCAGGTGGATTTCACTTTCGGTAGTGAGCAGCAGGCGGTGGCCGAAGTGGCCGCTGCCGTGCTGCAGACGGCGGCGAGCGCCGAGACGCTCGCCGCCATGGACCGCGGCGCCCCGGTGTGGGACGCGACGCTGTGGCAGCGGCTGGCGGACGAGGGGGTGCTCTCGCTGCCGCTGCCCGAGGCGCTCGGCGGCGACGATCTGGGCATCGCCGAGATCGGTGTGCTGCTCGGTCAGGTCGGCCGGCACGCGGCCCAGGCCCCGGTCCTCGAGACCCTCGGCTTCGGGGTGCTGCCGCTGCTCGCGCTCGGTGGCGATCCGCAGCGGTTCCTCGCCGGTGTCCCGGGTGGGGCGATCCTCACCGCGGCGCTGAGYGAGCCGGGTGCGCCGCTGCCGGCGATCCCGGCCACCACGGCGACGGCCGAGGGCGACGGGTACGTCGTCACCGGTCGCAAGGTCGGGGTGCGCTACGCCGAGCAGGCGGCCTTCGTGCTGGTGCCGACGTCGGCCGGTGTGGCCGTCGTCGCGCCCGACGCCGACGGCGTCACCCTCACCCGCACCTTCACCGCCTCGCTCGCCCCCGAGTACACGATGGCGCTCGACGGTGTGCGCATCGACTCCGGTGCGTTGCTCACCGGCGCCCCGGTCGAGAGTCTGTACCGGATCGCGCTCGCCACCGTCGCCGCGCAGGCCGCGGGTCTCGGTACCGGGATGACCAAGCTGACCGCCACGCATGTGAGCACCCGCGAGCAGTTCGGCAAGCCGATCGCCGCGTTCCAGGCCGTCTCGCAGCAGGTCGCCGACTCCTACGTCACCGCCCGCACCCTGGAACTGGCCGCGTTGTCGGCCTGCTGGCGACTGGCGGAGGGCCTCGACGCCACGGAGGACACCTCGGTGGCCGCCTACTGGCTGGCCGAGAAGTTGCCGGTGGCGATGCAGCAGTGCAGCCACATGCACGGTGGTCTCGGCGCGGACGTCACCTACCCGGCGCACCTGTACTACGAGCAGACCAAGGACCTCGTCCGCCTCGTCGGCGGTCCGTCGTCCCGTCTGGCCATTCTCGGCGCCCTCGGCGCCCGCGACCTCGGTGTGGAGGCAGCATGCTCATCGATCTGACCCCGGAGCAGAAGAAGTTCCAGGCGGAACTGCGCAAGTACTTCGCCGACCTGATCTCGCCCGAGGAGGCGGAGATCATGCTCACCGACCGGCACGGTCCCGTCTACCACGAGGTCATCCGCCGGATGGGCCGCGACGGCTGGCTCGGCGTCGGCTGGCCGAAGGAATTCGGCGGCAAGGGTTTCGGCGAGATCGAACAGCAGATCTTCACCAACGAGGCGGTCCGCGCGGACGTGCCGCTGCCGTCGGTGACGCTGCAGACGGTGGGCCCGACCCTGCAGACGTACGGCACCGAGGAGCAGAAGCGCAAGTTCCTGCCCGGCATCCTGACCGGTGAGGTGCACTTCGCGATCGGCTACACCGAGCCGGAGGCCGGCACCGACCTCGCCGCGCTGCGCACCACCGCCGTCCGCGACGGCGACCACTACGTCGTCAACGGCCAGAAGTACTTCACCACCGGCGGTCACGCCGCGGACTACATCTGGCTCGCGGTGCGTACCGGCACCACCGAGGACCGTCACCGCGGCATCTCGATCCTGATCGTGGACACCACCGATCCCGGCTTCTCCTCGACGCCGGTGATCACCGCGGACGGTGCCCATCACGTCAACGCGACCTACTACGAAGACGTCCGGGTGCCCGTCGAGATGCTCGTCGGCGAGGAGAACCGGGGCTGGAAGCTGATCACCACCCAGCTCAACCACGAGCGCGTCATGCTCGGCCCGGCCGGCCGAGTCGGTGGCCTCTACGACCGCGTCAGCGCGTGGGCCACCCGCCCGGGCCCGGACGGTGCGCCGCTGGCCACCCAGCCGGAGGTGCAGCGCGCCCTCGGCGAGATCCGCGCGATCTACCGGCTCAACGAGCTGCTCAACTGGCAGGTCGCTGCCGCGGAGGGCGCCGTCGACATGGCCGACGCCTCCGCCACCAAGGTCTTCGCCACCGAGCAGATCCAGCGGATGGGCCGGCTCGCGGAGGAGGTCGTCGGGCGCTGGGGCGACCCGGCCGATCCGGAGACCGGGCATCTGCTCCGATGGCTGGACGCGCAGACCAAGCGCAACCTCGTCATCACCTTCGGCGGCGGCGTCAACGAGGTCATGCGTGACCTCATCTCCACCGCGGGACTGGGACTTCCCAAGGTGGCGCGCCGATGAGCGAACAGGACATTCTCGCTGCGGCACAACGGGTTCGGGATGGCGGCGCAAGCAAGGCCCGCAGCGGTCGCGACCCGGTGAACCTGCCGATGATCCGGAACTGGGTCGAGGCGATCGGCGACGAGAACCCCATCTACGTCGACGAGGTCGCCGCCCGCGCCGCCGGTCACGACGGCATCGTCGCGCCGCCGGCGATGGCGCAGGTGTGGACCATGCGCGGACTCGGTGCGGTGCGCGAGGAGGACGACCCGCTCGGCCGGATGACCGAGATCCTCGACGAGGCCGGGTACACCTCGGTGGTCGCCACCAACTGCGACCAGACCTACCACCGCTACCTCGCCCCCGGCGAGGAGGTCACCATCGAGTCGGTGCTCGAAGACGTTGTGGGACCGAAGAAGACGGGCCTGGGGGAGGGCTGGTTCTTCACCACCCGCAACCTGTGGAAGGTCGGCGACGAAGTGGTTGCCGAGATGCTCTTCCGCATCCTCAAGTTCGCGCCGCCCGCGAAGACCGCTGCCCCCGAAACCGTGGCGGCCGTGGCGTCTTCGGCGAGCGGTGACCCGGTCGACGACCTCGACGGCACCCGGATGATGCGTCCGGCGGCCTCGCTCGACACGAAGTTCTTCTGGGACGGCGTGGCCGCGCACGAGCTGCGTCTGCAGCAGCGGCCGGACGGCTCGTTGCAGCACCCGCCGGTGCCGGCGCTGTGGAAGCCCAAGGGCGAGAGCACCGACTACGTCGTGGCCTCCGGCCGCGGCACGGTGTTCAGCTACGTCGTGCACCACGCGCCGAAGGTGCCGGGCCGTCCGCTGCCCTTCGTGATCGCGCTGGTCGAACTGGAGGAGGGCGTGCGCATGCTCGGCGAGCTGCGCGGGGCCGACCCCGAGACCGTCGCCGTCGGCCAGCCCGTCGAGGTGGACTTCCTCGACTTCCCGGCCGACCCGGACAACGACGCCAAGGGCCCGTGGACGCTGTACGCCTGGCGGCCCACCGCTCGCCCCGGTGTGGAGGAGAACCGATGACCCCGCTGAACCCGCCGACGGTTGCCGTCGGTGACACGTTGCCCACCCTGTCCATCGAGGGCACGCCGACGTTCGTCGTCTCGACGGCACTGGCCACCCGCGACTTCCAGGACGTGCACCACGACCGGGACCTCGCGCAGCAGCGCGGCTCCAAGGACATCTTCGTCAACATCCTGACGGACACCGGCCTGGTGCAGCGCTACGTCACGGACTGGGCGGGGCAGAAGGCCGTCCTCAAGTCCATCGAGCTGCGTCTCGGTGTGCCCTGGTACGCCTACGACACCCTGACCCTCACCGGCAGCGTCGTCTCGATCGAGGACGGACTGGTCACCCTCTCCGTCGTCGGTACCGACTCGCTGGGCAAGCACATCACCTCCACCGTCCGGCTGGTCATGGACGGCTCGGTCACCACCGGCGCAGTTGGGAGTCCCGCATGAGCGGCCTGTCAGGCAAGGCCTCGATCGTCGGCATTGGTGCCACCGACTTCTCGAAGGACTCGGGACGCAGCGAGCTCCGGCTGGCCGCAGAGGCGGTGAACCTCGCCCTCGAAGACGCGGGTCTGACGCCCGCGGAGGTCGACGGCCTCGTCTCGTTCACGATGGACACCAACACCGAGACTGCCGTCGCCCGTGCGGTCGGCATCCCGGAACTGAAGTTCTTCAGCCGTATCCACTACGGCGGCGGCGCGGCCTGCGCGACGATCCAGCAGGCGGCGCTGGCCGTCTCCTCGGGCGTCGCGGACGTGGTGGTGGCCTACCGGGCGTTCAACGAGCGCTCCGGCCACCGGTTCGGTCAGGTCGACTCCGGTCTGGTCAACCAGGTGAACTCGTCGGGCGCGGACTACGCGTTCTCCTACCCGCACGGGCTGAGCACGCCGGCGGGCAGCGTGGCGATGATGGCCCGCCGGTACATGCACCAGTACGGCGCCACCAGTGAGGACTTCGGGCGGATCGCCGTCGCCGACCGCAAGCACGCGGCGACCAACCCGAATGCGTTCTTCTACGGCAAGCCGATCACCCTCGAGGACCACCAGAACTCGCGGTTCATCGCCGAGCCGCTGCACCTGCTGGACTGCTGCCAGGAGTCGGACGGCGGCATCGCGATCGTCGTCGTCTCGGCCGAGCGGGCCAAGGACCTCAAGCAGAAGCCGGTCTCCATCGCCGCCGCCGCGCAGGGCAGCGGCAAGGACCAGTACACGATGATGAGCTACTACCGCGACGACCTCGCCTGCATCCCCGAGATGGAGCTCGTCGGCAACCAGCTGTGGGACCAGTCGGGCCTGCGCCCGGACGACATGGACATGGCGGTGCTCTACGACCACTTCACCCCGTACGTCCTCATGCAGCTCGAGGACCTCGGATTCTGCAAGCGCGGCGAGGCGAAGGACTTCGTCCGGGAGCCGGGTGCGCTCGAGATCGGCGGGAAGCTCCCGCTGAACACGCACGGCGGTCAGCTGGGCGAGGCGTACATCCACGGCATGAACGGCATCGCCGAGGGCGTCCGCCAGATCCGCGGGACCTCCGTGAACCAGGTGCCGGGTGCCCAGCAGGTGCTGGTCACCGCGGGCACCGGCGTGCCGACCTCGGGTCTGGTGCTCACCGCCTGACAGCGCATCCTCGAATGGAAAGCCTCGGCCGCGAACGCATTTGCGCTCGCGGCCGAGGTCGCTTCACCGGCGCGGCCGGTGTACTTCTCGAAATACGCACTTCGCGAAAGGGCAGGGAACGAAACATGGGACAGGGAAACGAGAACTGGGAAGAGGAGTTCGAGTACTCGGACGCCGTGCGGGCGGGCGACCTGTGGTTCCTCTCGGGGCAGGTCGGTCTCGAGGCCGACGGCACCGTGCCGGACGACATCGAGCGGCAGTACCGGTTCGCCTTCGATGCGCTGCTCGGGGTGCTGCGCAAGCAGGGCTGCACGGCCGCGGACGTGGTGGAGCTGACCACCTTCCACGTCGACTACCCCCAGCACCTGCCGGAGTTCATGAAGGCCAAGTCACAGTTCCAGGGTGACGCGCGGCCGGCCTGGACCGCGGTGGGGGTCGCCGCACTCGCCATGCCGGGGACGCTGGTGGAGATCAAGGCCGTCGCCCGCGCCCGCGACTGATCGCCCCGCACCGACACGGTCGGTGGATGCCGGGTATCGGATCCCACCGACCGTGACGGATCAGTGTGTGGCGAGGGCGATCCGGTCGAGCTCCTGCGCTGACCTCGAGGTCGTGGAAGTGCCCAGTTTCAGCGTGTCTGAGTTCAGGGCCGGGCGCTCAGGCCCCTGAGATAGGTCGCGATCGCGGCGGTGAGCCGGCGCGCGCTCGCGGCAGTTCCGGGTTCCGGCCCGGCCAGGGCTTGCGCCCCGACCGAGTTCTCCCAGACCAGTCCCTCGCACAGGGCAACAAAGTTGGCGCCGTCGACCTCGGGGTCGGCCGATCCGAGCTCCCGGACCAGGCCGGCCGCCAACTCCTGCGAGAAGATGCAGGTCGCCAACGCTCGCTGGATCTCCTTGTCGTGCACCATCTCCAGGGCGAGCGCGTAACGGACGCGGATGTCCCGGGCCCGGTCGGAGAGCATGGCGTCGAGGGCCGAGCCGATGTCGGCCGCGAGTTCCTCGACGGCGGGTAGCCCGCCCGGACGAGRCCGGGTCAGCCGAGACCGCTCGAAGTCGCGCCGTGAGCTCTCGGTCAGGCGCTCGACCGCCGCGACGAGCAGTTCCCGCTTGGTTCGGAAGTAGTACGAGGTGGATCCGGCGGGCAATTCGAGATGTCGGTCCACCGCGCGGTGGGTGAGGGCCCGGATGCCGTCGGCCGCGACTATGTCGAGTACCGCGTCCGCGATCCGTTCGCGTCGGTCCGTGCCGCCTGCCATCCCGTCACCACTCTCCGGCTACCGCCCGTTCCGTACCGAGTCCGGTCCCGGGGTGAGACCCATCTCGCATTGAGACCCCGACTCTACATTCGTAGAGTCGGGCCATGCGAAGCGCCCGACCGACCATGACCATCGAAACTTTCGAGCGTGCCGCCGCGGACGGGGGCTTCGAGCTCGACGCGGGCCAGCGGGTGGTCGCCGAGCGGCTCGCACGGGTGGACCTGCGGCCCGGCCGCGGCGCCTACCTGTGGGGCCCGGTAGGCCGCGGCAAGACCTGGCTGATGGACGCGTACCGCGCCGGGCTCACGGTGCGGCGCACCCGGCGGGTGCACTTCCACGAGTTCTTCCGGCAACTGCACCGCTCGGTGCACGAGGTCGGCATCGAGCGGGCGTCGACGGGCCTGCTCGCCGGCTGCGACGTGCTGTTCTTCGACGAGTTCCACGTCCACGACATCGGGGACGCCGCCCTGCTCACCCGCCTGCTGTCGGCCTTGGAGGACTGCGGCGTCGCACTGGTGGTCACGTCGAACTACCCGCCGGACGGGCTGCTGCCCAATCCGCTGTTCCACGACAAGTTCCGGCCGACGATCGAGACGTTGAAGCGGCGGCTCGAGGTGGTCGAGCTGGTGGGCGAGCGCGACTACCGCCTCGGGGCCCCGCCGCAGGACGGGCGCTTCTCGTCGGGGCGCTACCTGCCGGGCGGGACCCATCCGGCGCCGCCGCACGAGCACGAACGCACCACGGTGAGCCCGCCGTCCGGGCGCCCAGTCGTGGCCCGCGCGGTGCGCGGGGACCTGCTCTGGTTCGACTTCGGCGATCTCTGCGAGCGTCCGGTCTCGCCGCATGACTACCTCGGCCTGGCCGCCGCCCACAGCCGGTGGGTGGTCAGCGGCGTCCCGCCGATCGGGGAGGCCGACCCCGACGGGGTGCAGCGGTTCTGCACCCTCGTCGACGTCCTGTACGACCGCGACGTGGAGCTGACCGTGCTCGGCGCCGACTGGCGAACGCCGGATCTGCAGGACCCGCCGGCGGTCCCGGACCTCGCACGAGCCCGCAGCAGACTGGCACTGCTGCGGTGACCGCGGCCCGCGTACCGCTGGACGGGATCGACCGGCGCAGGTCGCCGCGGGCGGAGTAGTGATGAGTGCAGACGAATTCGACGCGAGGGAGTGCAGCACGATGGACGATTTCGAGGGCAAGGTCGCACTGGTCACCGGGGGTGCCCGCGGACAGGGCCGCTCGCACGCGGTGGCCTTCGCGGAGCGCGGGGCCGATGTGGTGATCTGCGACCGGTGCGAGGACAACGACTCGGTGTTCTACCCGCTCGCCACCGAGGACGATCTCGCGGAGACGGTCCGGCTCGTCGAGGCCACCGGCCGGCGCTGCATTGCGGTCAAGGCCGACACCGGCGATCGGGCGGCGATGGACGCCCTCGTGGCCCGTGCCGAGTCCGAGTTCGGTCGCGTCGACGTCGCGGTCGCCAATGCGGGGGTGTCCGTCGCGGCTCCGGTGCAGTCGATGACCTCGGCCCAGTGGAACGAGGTCATCAACTCGAACCTGACCGGAGTGTTCAACACGCTCGGGGCGGTCTCACCCGGCATGATCGAGCGCGGCTACGGCCGGATCGTCACCATCTCGTCGATGCTCGGCCGAGCGGGCAACACCAACATGGTGGCCTACGCCGCGTCCAAGTGGGGCGTGATCGGGATGACCAAGAGCGCGGCCCTGGACCTGGCAAAGTTCGGCATCACCGTCAATGCGATTGCCCCGGGCAACATCTCGACGCCGATGATCCACAACGACGCGCTCTACTCGCTGATGCGGCCGGACCTGGACGCGCCGACCATGGACGACGTCGCGCCGGTGTTCGAGAGCCTGCACGCCCAGCCGGTGCCGTGGCTCGACCCGTTCGAGATCACCCGCGCGGTGCTGTTCTTCGCCGCCGAGGCGAGCGCCCACATCAGCGGGACCGTGCTGCCGATCGACGCGGGCAACGCCGCCCGCGTCACCGGGTGAGCGCGGGGGAGACCACCGCACCCGAGGCCGGCGCTGCCGGGACGGTCCAGGCGCCGGTCGCGGAGTCGGTGATTCAGGATCCGGCACGTGCGCGACGCGTCGTGGCGGTCCTGAGTCTCAGTGGCGTCCTGGTTTCGCTCCAGCAGACGCTGGTGGTGCCCATTCTCCCCGATTTCGCCGTTGCGCTGAATGTCTCGTCCGCCACCGCGTCGTGGATGGTCACCGCGACCCTGCTGACGAGCGCGGTGGCGACGCCGCTCATCGGACGCCTCGCCGACATGTTCGGCAAGCGGTCGATGATGCTGGTGTGCCTGGCCGTGATGGTGCTCGGCTCGGCGGTCGCAGCGCTCGGCCAGGTGTTCCCGGTGGTGGTCGCGGGGCGCGTCATGCAGGGATTCGCGATGGCGCTGCTACCGGTGGGCATCAGCCTCATGCGCGACGTGCTGCCGCGCGAGCGACTCGGCGGGGCGGTGGCACTGATGAGCGCCACCCTGGGGATCGGCGGGATGATCGGGATGCCCCTGGCCGGTGTCATCTACGAACACCTCGGCTGGGAGGCGCTGTTCTGGGTCAGCGGCGCGGGCGGTCTGCTGCTGGCGGCGTTGCTGCTCGCCGTCGTCCCGGAGTCCGCGGTCCGCTCACAGGGCCGGTTCGACTTCGCGGGCGCGTTCCTGCTGACCGCGGCCCTGACCGGACTGCTGCTCGCGGTCTCCAAGGGTGGCGAGTGGGGCTGGACCGGCACCAGCACGCTCACGTGTGCGGCGGTCGGCCTCGCCGCGTTGGCCGCGTGGATACCGCTCGAGTTGCGGATCCGGGAGCCTCTGGTGGACCTGCGGACCACCGTGCTGCGTCCGGTGCTGGTTTCCAACATCTGTGCGGTCCTGCTCGGGTTCGCGATGTTCCTCAGCGCCTACACTGCCACCCAGGAGTTGCAGGCGCCGATCGAATCCGGTTACGGGCCCGGACTTTCCGAGACCCAGGCCGGCCTGGCCATGCTGCCGGGCGGGCTGCTGATGGTCCTGCTGGCGCCCCTCTCGGCCCGGATGTCCCGACGGCACGGAGCCCAGGCAACCCTGATGGTGGGCGCCGTCGCGATCGCGGTGGGCTACGCGGTGCGCGCGGTGCTCGGGTCCGCGGTCCTCAACGTCACCGTCAGCGCGGCGATCATCTCGGGCGGGGTGGCCCTGGCCCTGGCGGCGATGCCGGTGCTGATCACGGAGGCCGCACCGGCGGACCAGACCGCCTCGGCCAACGGGGTGAACAGCCTGCTGCGCTCCGTCGGCACCTCCACCGCCAGCGCGGTGGGTGCGGCGGTGCTCGCGACGTCCACGGTCACGGCGGCCGGTGTCACGGTGCCCACCATCGGCGCCTTCAACCTGCTCTACTGGCTGGGGGCAGTGGTTTCGCTTGCCGCCGTGGCGGTCACGCTCTGTGTGCCGGCGCGTGCGCGCGTTCGGACCTGATGGCGCACCGGACAAGAGACGAGCGCCCCCCGCGCCGCGTGACGCGGTGGGAGGGGCGCTCGTTCGGTCCGGCTACGGCAGCAGCTGGTCCATGAAGGTGTTGCTGTAGACGCGGTGCGGATCGATGGCGTTGAACGCCGCGCGGGCGGTGTCCCAGTTGTCCGATCCCGGCAGGCCGTCCCGGTAGCTCCTCGGCAGGTCGTTCGAGATGATCGCCCCGTCGGTGTACGGCTTCTCCGGTCCGAATGCCCAGCCCTTCGACCACTCGGGACGGAAGACCGCGTCCGCGCCGGCGTAGTGCCCGCGCATCCACTGCTCCATCTCGCGGTAGAACGCGAACATGCCGGGGGTGCCGGGCACACCGAGCACGTTCAGCCAGATCGCGGTGTCCCACTCGGGATGGTCGTCACGCACCCGCATCGCCGAGATGGTCGGGGCGCCGGCGGCCGGTACCAGCAGGTCCTCGACCTGATCCATGCCGCAGCAACGGATCTCGACGGGGCCGTTGAGCGGGAACTTGCCCTGCGACTCGTAGAACTTGATGCGCCCGTTGTACCACTGGGTGAAGTCGTGGATGACCTGGCCGATGTTCGCCCGGTTGGTGACGACGGCGCCGCCGCCCTCCGTCAGCCGCAGCGTGGTGGCCTTGATGTAGAACTGGACGTCCTTCGACCAGCCCCAGATGTCCTTGGTGTTGGTCGACGACAGGCCCGCGACGGTGGCCGAGTACATGCCCTGGCCGAACATCGGGGCGATGCCCGGCAGTCCCGCGTTGAGCCCGCCGAGCAGGTCGGTCAGCGGCTCCGGCAGGTTGTCCGAGAACGTGTAGCAGTACGGCTCCGTGATCTCCCTCGAGCTGGCCGGCTTCGTCGGGGCCACCGACCACACCTTCAGCCACGGCTTGTCGGTGAACGGGTACCAGATGGCCTCCACGCCACCGGACTTGGCGACGTAGGACTCGAAGGTGCGGCCCTCGGCGCCCTTGGGGCCGAACATCTCCTCCCAGCCGATGTCGGTGAACGACTCGCAGCGCATCCGGAAGTTCGGGCCGGCCTGCAGGGTCACCGAGGTGATGAAGGTACGGCCCAGGTTGGTCAGCAGCGGGTTGATCGCCGGGTCGCTGCGATCGTAGGTGCGCAGCGCGTACTCGGTGCCGTTCCACGCCACCACGGTCAGCGAGGTGACCAGGTTCGACAGCGAACCGTAGGTGTGGCCGGGGGTGGTGGCCTGGCCGTCGGCGGGCAGTGCCGCGCCATGGGCGTCCACGGCGAGGCAACCGGCGACGGTGAGCACACCAGGCGCCGGCAGGTTGGCGATACCGAGACCCTGCTCCTGCAGTGCCGAGGTGATCTGGTACAGCGTCGCGCCGGGGCCGGCGGTGACGGTGTCCGGCGAACCCTTGTGCACGGCAACGCCGCCGAGGTGCTTGATGGTGTCGACGAGGATGACCTTGTCCACCGACTCGCCGTTCACGACGGTGAGCGGGGTCCAGCCGTGCATGGCGCCGCGGGGGCGCAGCTTGTAGTCCTTGGCGTGGGCCCAGTTGGTCAGCCGCACGACGTCGTCGGCGTTCTTCGGGAATGCGATCAGCGTCTTGTCCAGAATGATCTCCTTGGACCAGTTCTGGTACGCCTGCTGGGCCAGGTCGATGCCTTCGGGGAAGTCCGGGGGCGCGGGGAGGTCGGCGGCCGAACCGGAAGCGGATCCCGAGAGGACAGAGGAACCCGAGGCCGTCGAACCCGCGGAACCCTGGGTACGGACGGGGACGGCGTGGACGGGAGTCCACGCGCCGAGGGTCGAGACTGCGAGGGCCCCCGCACCTGCAGTGAGGAAGCCTCGCCTGGACAGGCCGGCCCGGTCATCGTGAGATGCAGACATGCGTCTACTCCGTTGTGGTGGTAGGTATTCGAGGGGGTTGTGCTGTTGTCTTGAAACTTGTGAGCGGCCGGTGAGGGCCGCGGGTGTTCAAAAGTCAGGCGAGGGTCAGGACGACATCCGCGAGGGCAGGCGAGTCGTCGCGATCCGGCACGGTGGCCGAGATCAGCAGACGTCCCGCATCCTCCCAGATGCGAACCCGGAGGCTCTCGCCCGGATAGACCACACCGGCGAACCTGGCCCGGTAGCCCTTGACCCGTGTTGCGTCGGACTCGAGGGCCACGTCGACAGCCGCCTTGCACACCATCCCGTAGGTGCACAGTCCATGAAGGATAGGTGCCGGGAAGCCTGCGGCGGACGCGAATTCGGGATCCGAGTGCAACGGGTTCCGGTCACCGCACATCCGGTACAGCAACGCCTGCTGCGGCAGGATCGGTACGGAGGTCTCGAAGTCCGGCGCCCGGTCCGGAAGCGCGACGGACTCGGACGGGCCGCGCTCGCCGCCGAAGCCGCCCTCGCCGCGCGCGAAGATCGACGAGCGGGCGGTCCACAGCGGATTCCCGTCCAGATCGGTGGTGGTGGACTCCTGAACGATGACCGCGGCCTTGCCCTTGTCCCACACCTCGGAGATCCGGGTCGTGGTGCGTGCGCTTCCCTCAGCCGGGATCGGCCGGTGCACGGTCACCTCCTGGCTCCCGTGCACCACCTTCGCGAGGTCGATCTCCACGCCGGGGAAGGACACCTTCGGTGCCTCGGTGGCATGGATGTTGGCCACCACGGTGGCGAAGGTCGGGAGCACCTGCGGCTTGCCGTCGGTGAGGTAGCGCAGTTCTCGGGCGTCGAGCGGGCGGGCGCCCGCGCCGATGCCGAGGTGGTAGAGCTGCACGTCCGAACTGGTCCAGGTGAACTCCTGGACCGGAAGCTCGGCGCCGATCGCAATGTTCGGGTCGATGGGCAACTGCGGGCCTCTCAGTTCGAGTTGGTTGCGGCGGAGGGCGACTCGGCCTCGGTGCCCGCGGCGGCGACGGCTCCGGACTTGGCGCGCCGGGCGATGTCGAGGACGGCCAGGTAGCCGAAGGTCATCGCGGGTCCGATGGTCGCGCCGGGGCCGGCGTAGGTGTGGCCCATCACCGGTGCGCTGGCGTTGCCGGCGGCGTAGAGACCCTCGATCCAGGTGCCGTCCTCGCGCAGGGCGCGGCCGTCGACGTCGGTGCAGATGCCGCCCTTGGTGCCCAGGTCGCCCGGGACCATCTTGATCGCGTAGAAGGGAGCCTTGCTCACCTCGCCGAGACTCGGGTTCTTCAGTCGCGGGTCGCCGTAGTACTGGTCGTACCCGCTGTCGCCACGGCCGAAGTCCTCGTCCTTGCCGTTGCGCGCAAATCCGTTGAAGCGCTCCACCGTCGAGGTGAGCGCCTCGACCGGGAGACCGGTCTTCTCGGCGAGCTCGGCGATGGTGCCCGCCTTGACCACGACGCCGGCCTTGAGCCAGCGGCCGGGGAAGGGGGTGCGGGGGGTGATGCCCGCGAAGGTGTAGCGGTTGCGGTAACGCTGGTCCAGGATCATCCAGGTCGGGATGTTCTCACCCGGGCCCTCGCCCTGCCCGTACTCGCCGCCGTACATCATGTGCGTGGCCTCGACGTAGGGTGCGGCCTCGTTGCCGAAGCGCTTGCCCGCGGTGTTGACCATCAGGGAGCCGGGCAGGGTCCGCTCGGAGAGGGCGAACCACGGGCCGCCGGTCAGCGGGATGGACGGGCCCCACCAGGCGTCGTCCATGAAGTCGACTGCCGCGCCGAGCTTCTGGCCGGCGACGATGCCGTCACCGGTGTTGGCCTTGGCGCCGACGGTCCACTCGGTGCCGATCGGCCCGCGCTGGTACTTCTTGCGCATCTCGTCGTTGTGCTCGAAGCCGCCGGAGCCGAGCACGACGCCGTGACGGGCGCGGATGACCTGCTCCTCGCCGTCGACGAGCACCTTCACGCCGCGGACGGCGCCGTCCTCCGTGTACAGCTCGGTCAGCGGGGTGTTCAGCAGGATCGGCACGCCCGCGTCGCGCAGGCCGATCCGCATGCCGGCGACCAGGGCCTGTCCGCGGACCAGCAGGTCCTTGCCGGTGGCCTTTGCGGCCAGGAACCGCATGCCGACCTTCATCGCGCGCACGGGGCCGCGGCGGTTGCGCATCAACAGGTTCAGCCACTTGTAGTCGGCCTGGGTGATGACGAAGTTCTTGGGAGCCTTGACGTAGTCGGGCTCGAGGTTCTTGCGGTCGTCGCCGAGCTTGTTGCCGTCGAACGGCGTGGGCTCGACGGAGCGTCCGCCGACCCGTCCGCCGGGGGCCTCGGGGTAGTAGTCGGAGTAGCCGGGCACCCACTGCAGCTCCAGCGCGCTGTTCTTCAGCACGAAGGAGAGCATCTCCGGACCGCGGTCCAGGTAGGTGTCGATGCGCTCGGGGGCGACGACGTCGCCGATGATGCTGTGCAGGTACTCGCGGGCGGCCGCCGGGGTGTCGGTGACCCCGTCCGCCTGCAGCGCCTCGTTGTTGGGGATCCACACCCCGCCACCGGATCGAGCGGTGGATCCGCCGTAGTGGGCGGCCTTCTCGACGATGACCACGCTCAGGCCCTGATGGGCCGCGGTCAGTGCCGCGGTCATGCCCGCGGCGCCACTTCCGACAACGACGACGTCGTATTCCTGCTTGCTCATGTAGAACACGTTATAGAATGATGGCCGGTATCGTCCATCCTTTCTGCCAGGAAGTATTCCTGAACTCGGACGATCCGATCAGAACTCAAACGAAAACACGTTGCAGTGACGAAAATTCGTTGCAGTGACGAGAGGGCGGTGCGCAGTGGCCTGGGACTTTTCCGCGGACGTCGTGGTGGTCGGAACCGGTGTGGCGGGGATTTCCGCGGCGCTGGAGGCGCTCGACGCGGGTGCGGAGGTGCTCGCCCTCGACAGGTGCAGCGGAGGCGGCGCCAGCACCATCTCCGGCGGCATCGTCTACGCAGGTGGCGGTACGTCGGTGCAGCGCGCGGCCGGGATCGATGACACCGCCGACGCGATGTTCGCCTACCTGAGCAGGGAGGTCGGCGACGCGGTCCGGCCCGAGACGCTGCGCCGGTTCTGCGACGAGAGCCCCGCGATGATCGACTGGCTGGCCGCCAACGGGGTGCCGTTCGAGGCGTCGCTGTGCCCGTACAAGACGTCGTACCCCACGGACAAGTACTACCTCTACTACTCGGGCAGTGAGGCCGCAGGCGGATTCCGCGACGCGGCCGCGCCCGCGCCGCGTGGACACCGGGCCAAGGGCAAGGGCACGTCCGGCAAGATGCTCTACCAGCCTCTGGTCGACTCCGCGCTGGCCAAGGGGCTACGGCTCGTGCAGCAGACCCGCGCGGTCCGCTTGCTGACAGACGACGCAGGCGCAGTCATCGGCGTCGAATGCATGAGCCTGCGCGACGCGCCCGCCGCGGTGCGGGCCTCGCACGCCCGGCTGTCGGCGCTGTCGGCCAAGCCCGGCATCTACTACCCGCCGATGCGCAAGATCCTGCAGAAACGCGTGGAGCGGATCGAGGCCCGCTATGCCCGGCCCATCCGGGTGCAGGCCCGCTCGGGTGTGATCGTCAGTGCCGGCGGCTTCATCGCCAACCGTTCGATGCTCGCCGAGCATGCCCCGCGGTACCGCGGCGGACTGGCTCTCGGCACGGCCGCAGACGACGGCAGCGGCATCTTCCTCGGCACCGACGTCGGCGGTGCCACCGCCAAGATGTCCAACATCTCGGCGTGGCGGTTCATCGTCCCGACGAGCGCGTTCCTCGGGTCCCTGCTGGTGGACCGGCGGGGGGAGCGGATGGTCGACGAGTCGCGGTACGGCGCCGCACTGGGTCACGCGATGATTGCCGAGCGTGAGGGGCAGGGCTGGCTGGTCGCGGACGCCGACCTCGTCGCGGAGGCTCGCACCCAGTTGCGCAGTCAGACCAACTGGTTCCAGCGGATCCAGGCGGAGACACTGCTCCGGCTGGACCACACCACCGGTCGCACCCTCGCCGAGGTCGCAGCCAAGGTCGGGGTCGACCCGGCCGGTCTGGCCGCGACCGTCGCCGCGCACAACGAGGCGATCGAGACCGGCGCGGGCGATCCGATGGGCAAGCCCGACGACTTCCGCCGGCCGGTTCGCACCGGACCCTTCTCGATGTTCGACGTCTCGCTGAAGAAGAGCCTGACCAACCCGCTGCCGATGATCACCCTCGGTGGGCTCGTCGTCGACGAGGAGTCCGGGGCGGTGATCACCGCCGACGGTGCTGCGATCGACGGCTTGTACGCGGCCGGTCGCACCGCGGTGGGGATTTGCTCGAATTCCTACGTGAGCGGGCTCTCGCTTGCAGACTGTGTGTTCTCCGGCCGTCGCGCCGCCGCGCACGCCGCGCGTCGCGGGTCCATTCGGTCCGGAGTCGTCTCGACGACATAGTCCGCACCGAAGGGAAACCGGCCCATGCTTTCGACCGAATCGCGTTTCGAGATTGCGGACCGGCTGCATGCCGCGGAGAAGGGGTTCGCCCCGATCGACCCGTTGTCGGCGCGCTACCCCGACATCGACATGGTCGACGCGTACGAGATCCAGCTGCTCAACGTCCGCCGCCGGGTCCTGGCAGGGGAGCGGGTGATCGGGCACAAGGTGGGGCTGACGGCCAAGGCGATGCAGGAGATGCTCGGGGTCGACGAGCCCGACTACGGGCACCTCTTCGACACCTGCGAGCTGCGCGAGGACGAGCCCGTCGCCTGCTCGCGCTTCCTGCTGCCCCGCGTGGAGATGGAGGTCAGCTTCATTCTCGGTGCCGACCTGCCCGGTTTCGGATGTACCGTTGAGGACGTGCTGGCCGCAACGGAATTTGTGGTCCCGTCCATCGAGCTGATCGACACTCGGATCAAGGACTGGAAGATCGATCTGGTCGACACCGTGTCCGACAACGCCTCGTACGCGGGCCACGCGATCGGTGCCGGGCGAGTCCGCCCCGGCGACATCGATCTCACCGCCATCGACGCGACGCTCAGCATCAACGGCGACCGTGTCGCCGAGGGTTGCAGTGATGCGGTACTCGGGCATCCGGCCAGGGCGGTGGCCTGGCTGGCGCGCACTGTCGACAGCTTCGGGGTGCGACTGACGGCGGGAGACGTCGTGCTGCCGGGTTCGTGCACCCGTGCCGTCGACGTTCGTCCGGGAGACCAGGTCAAGGCCGAATTCGGTGGGCTCGGTTCGGTATCTCTCCAGTTCACATAGGAGTTGGTTTCGATGGCCACAGCGAGTGTCGCGATTGTGGGGTCGGGCAACATCGGCACCGACCTGCTCTACAAGCTGCAGCGTTCGCAATGTCTCGAGCCTCGCTGGATGATCGGTGTCGACCCGGGGAGCGAAGGCCTGGCCCGGGCCCGCCAGCTGGGGCTGGAGACCTCCGCTGGCGGCATCGACTGGTTGTTGAGCCAGTCCGAGAAGCCGGACCTGGTCTTCGAGGCGACGTCCGCGCACGTGCATCGGGACGCGGCGCCCCGCTACGCGGCCGCCGGCATCCGGGCGATCGATCTCACCCCCGCCGCGGTCGGGCCGCCCGTCGTGCCGCCCGCGAACCTGCGCGAGCACCTGGATGCGCCGAACGTCAACATGATCACCTGCGGCGGTCAGGCCACCATCCCGATCGTCCACGCGGTCTCGCGGGTGGTCGACGTGGTGTACGCGGAGATCGTCGCCTCGGTGGCGTCGCTCTCGGCCGGCCCGGGCACCCGCGCGAACATCGACGAGTTCACCAAGACGACCAGCCTCGGTGTCGAGGTGATCGGGGGCGCCCGCAAGGGCAAGGCGATCATCATCCTGAACCCGGCGGATCCGCCGATGATCATGCGCGACACCATCTTCTGCGCGATCCCGGAAGAGGCGGACCACGCGGTGATCGCCGAGTCCATCCACCGGATGGTCGCGGACGTCCAGCAGTACGTGCCCGGGTACCGCCTGCTCAACGAGCCACAGTTCGACGAGCCGAGCCTCGTCTCCGGCGGGCACGCGACGGTCACCACGTTCGTGGAGGTCGAGGGCGCGGGCGACTTCCTGCCGCCGTACGCGGGCAACCTCGACATCATGACCGCGGCGGCAACCAGGGTGGGCGAGGAGATCGCCCAGAGGCTTCTCGGCGTCGAGGCGTGAGGGACATGACCAAGAGCGAAGCGGCACGGCAAGGCACCGTTCATTTCAACGGAATCCACTTCGACAGCTCGTGGGACATCCGGGTCACCGACACCTCCCTGCGGGACGGCTCGCACCACAAGCGACACCAGTTCACCGGCGACGAGGTGCGCGCGATCGTCGGGGCGCTCGACAACGCCGGCGTCCCCGTCATCGAGGTGACGCACGGCGACGGCCTCGGGGGATCGTCGTTCAACTACGGCTTCTCCAGGGTTCCCGAGCAGGAACTCATCAAGATCGCGGTGGACACCGCGAAGCAGGCCAAGATCGCCTTCCTCATGCTGCCCGGACTGGGCATCAGGGAGGACATCATCGAGGCGCAGGACAACGGCGCGTCGATCTGCCGGATCGCCACGCACTGCACCGAGGCGGACGTCTCGATCCAGCACTTCGGGCTGGCGCGTGAGCGAGGCCTCGAGACCGTCGGGTTCCTGATGATGGCGCACTCGACGACGCCGGAGAAGCTCGCCGAGCAGTCCCGGATCATGGCGGACGCCGGCTGCCAGTGCGTGTACGTGGTGGACTCCGCGGGCGCGCTGGTGCTCGAGCAGGTCTCGGACCGCATCGAGGCGCTGGTCCAGGAGCTCGGCAGCGACGCGCAGGTGGGCTTCCACGGCCACGAGAACCTGGGCCTGGGCGTCGCGAACTCGGTCGCGGCGGTGCGGGCGGGCGCGCGTCAGATCGACGGCAGTACCCGGCGGTTCGGCGCGGGTGCGGGCAACGCCCCGGTCGAGGCGCTGGTCGGGGTCTTCGACAAGATCGGCGTCAAGACCGGCATCGACTTCTTCGCGATCGCCGACGCCGCCGAGGACGTGGTCCGCCCGGCGATGCCGCAGGAGTGTCTGCTCGACCGGCAGGCTCTGATGATGGGCTATGCCGGGGTGTACTCGAGCTTCCTCAAGCACGCCGAACGGCAGGCGCAGCGGTACGGGGTCTCCGCGGCCGAGCTGTTGGTGCGGGCCGGCAAGCGCAAGCTGGTCGGCGGCCAGGAGGACCAGCTGATCGACATCGCGCTCGAGTTGCAACGTGAGGCTGCTGCTGCCCGCTAGGCCTGGGCCCGGTAAGCGCAACGAGGAAGGGGCGCACATCCAACGGATGTGCGCCCCTTCTCGTTGTACTGCTACTCGGTTGCGTCGCGGATCTCGACGATGCCCTCCATCACGGCATGGTCGATGCTGCTGATCAGGCGCGGGCAGGTCTGCATCGACCCGGTGCGCCCGCCGGCGCCGGCGAACTCAGGGCACGCCTCCGTGGGATTGGCCTGCCACTGGATGCTGGTGTGCCTGACGCTGTTCTTACGGACGAGTACGCAGGTACCGCAGGCGCGGCACTCCACCTCTTGCAGCCCCTGCTCGAGGTAGGTGTGGTGGTCGACGACAGTCTGCGCACGGACGGCCTCGACCAGGGCCGGGCTGGAAGCGTAGTTCGGGGCCTTGGCCCAGGTCGAGGTCATCGTCATACGCCCGTCTTGTTCTCGGCCGCGGCCTTCTCCTCGGCCTTGCGGGCGAGGTTCGCGTCGACCTCACGCTGCCACGCCTCGACAGCCCTGGTGGTGTCGATCTCGAACTCGAACCGCTGCGTCATCTTCTCGTCGATGTCGGCGACGTCGACGTAGAACTGCTCGTACCAACGACGCAGCTGGTAGACCGGGCCGTCCTCTTCGCAGAGCAGCGGGTTCTCGATCTTGGTCTTGTTCTTCCAGATCTCGACGTCCTGCTCGAAGCCCATTGCGACGCCCTCGGTGAACTTGCGCGCCAGCTTGTTGCTGGTGGCGTCGTCGAGGCCCTTCGGCTTCTCCACGCTCACGCCGTACATGAGCATGAAGGAGTCCTGCGTGATCGGGTAGTGGCAGTTGATCAGGACGCTCTCGACCTTGTAACCGCTGTAGTTGTTGTGCAGCCAGTTGACCATGTACGACGGGCCGAAGTACGACGCCTCCGAGTCCAGCACGGACTCGCCGTACTGGGTGCCCATGTCGCCCACGTCCGGACGGCCGTGGTTCTGCAGGTACTGGGACGCGACGTGGCCCTCGAAGACGTTCTTGAAGTACTTCGGGAATCCGTAGTGGACGTAGAAGAAGTGCGCCATGTCCACGACGTTGTCGACGATCTCGCGGCAGTTGGAGCCGTTCACCACGATCCGGTTCCACCGCCAGTCGGTCCACTCGTCGGTGAGAACCTCCGGCAGCTCGGGGATCGTGACGTCCTCCGGCGGCGGGTTGCCTTCGGGGTCGTGCCAGACGAACAGCTGCTTGTTGCGCTGCAGCGTGGTCCACGAGCGGGTACGCGCGAGCGGCGGAACACGCCGGGCGTAAGGGATTCCGGTGCACTTGCCGTTGCCGCCCCAGCGCCAGTCGTGGAACGGGCAGGCGACCGAGTCGTCCTTGATGGTGCCCTGACTGAGGTCGCCGCCCATGTGCCGGCAGTACCCGTCGAGGACGTTCAGCTTGCCCTCGCTGTCGGCGAAGACGACGAGCTTCGTGCCGAACGCTTCCACCGAGTGCGGCTTGCCGTCCAGAAACTCGCTTTCGAGGCCGATGCAGTGCCAGCCGCGGGCGAACCGCGTCGGGGTGCTGCCCACATCGATCTCACGAACGCCCTTGCCGGATGCGCCGCTTCTGTCGGTCATCTGTGCCCTCACATCCCTTCGGTCTTGTTACTAGAACACGTTATAGAACTTGTGTCGGTTTTGCCAGACATTGAGGACAGTTGGCGCAGTCAGGGACTTTCCCTCCGGTAGGCCCGTATCTGCTCGACATGAATGGGAACGTGTTCTAGTCTCAGGTGAAAGTGAACCTCCGAGCCGCACTACACATGAGGGAGTGACCAGTGGGTGAGCACGACAGCCGCGTGGTGATCGAGAAGCTGAACGAGCTTCTGCCGACCCTGCGCGAGCGCGCACAGGAGACCGAGGATCTTCGTCGAATTCCCGACGATTCGATCAAGGCCCTTCAGGAGGCCGGCTTCTTCCGTCTTCTGCAGCCCGCCCAGTGGGGCGGCTACGAGGCGAGCCCGGTGGAGTTCTACACCGCGGTCCGCAACATCGCGAGCGCATGCGGCTCGACCGGCTGGGTGGCCGGCATCATCGGCGTGCACAACTGGCACCTCGCGCTGTTCTCGCAGCAGGCGCAGGAGGACGTGTGGGGAGTGGACCGTGACGTCCGGATCTCGTCCTCGTACGCACCGATGGGCGCGGGCACCGCGGTCGACGGCGGGTACCAGGTCTCCGGTGCGTGGGCCTGGTCCTCCGGTTGTGACCACGCCGACTGGGTCGTCGTGGGTGGACCGGTCATCAAGGACGGCCGCCCGGTCGACTTCGGCAGCTTCCTGATCCCGCGCTCGGACTACGAGATCGACGACGTCTGGAACGTCGTCGGCCTGCGCGGCACCGGCAGCAACACGGTCGTCGTCAAGGACGTGTTCGTGCCGCGGCACCGCTTCCTGAGCTTCAAGGCGATGAGCGACCTGACCGCGCCCGGCCTCGAGAACAACACCGCCCCGGTCTACAAGATGCCGTGGGGCACGATCCACCCCACCACCATCTCGACGCCGATCGTCGGCATGGCCTACGGCGCCTACGACGCGCACGTCGAGCACCAGGGCAAGCGAGTGCGGGCCGCGTACGCCGGCGAGAAGGCCAAGGACGACCCGTTCGCCAAGGTCCGGATCGCGGAGGCGTCCAGCGACATCGACGCCGCGTGGCGTCAGCTGCTGGGCAACGTCGCCGACGAGTACGAGTTGCTGCTCGCGGGCAAGGAGGTGCCGATCGAACTGCGCCTGCGTGCCCGACGCGACCAGGTCCGCGCCACCGGTCGTGCGATCGCCTCGATCGACCTGCTCTTCGAGAACTCCGGTGCGACGGCGCTGCAGAACGGCACCCCGATCCAGCGCTTCTGGCGCGACGCGCACGCCGGCCGCGTGCACGCCGCCAACGACGCCGAGCGCGCGTACGTGATGTTCGGTGGCGCCGARTTCGGTCTGCCGCTCACGGACACGATGGTCTAGGGGACCGCTGATGACAGTGACCGAAACCCCCGAGTACACCTACGAGTCGACCTCGCGCTTCGCCCAGGTCCGTCCGGACCTGAAGCTGCACTACCACGAGGCCGGCGTCGGCAACGGCCCGACGATCGTGCTGCTGCACGGCGGCGGACCCGGCGCCTCGTCCTGGTCGAACTTCGCCAAGAACATCCCGGTGCTGGCGCAGCAGTTCCACGTGCTGGCGGTGGATCAGCCCGGCTACGGCCAGTCGGACAAGCCGGTCGATCACCCGCAGTACTTCGTGCACAGCTCCTCCGCGCTCAACGACCTGCTCGACACGCTGCAGATCGAGGGCCGGGTGCACCTGCTGGGCAACTCGCTCGGTGGCGGTGCGGCCGTGCGGTTCGCACTCGACTACCCGGAGCGCGCCGGCAAGCTGGTGCTGATGGGCCCCGGTGGGCTGAGCGTCAACCTGTTCGCGCCGGACCCCACCGAGGGCGTCAAGAACCTCGGCAAGTTCAGCTACCAGCCGACCCGCGAGAACCTCGAGGCGTTCCTGCGGATCATGGTGTTCGACCAGTCGCTCATCACCCCCGAGCTGGTCGAGGAGCGCTTCGCTGCCGCCAGCACCCCGGAGTCGCTGGCCGCGGCCAAGGCGATGGGGAAGTCCTTCTCCAGCGCGGACTTCGAGCTCGGCATGCTCTGGCGCGAGGCCTACAAGCTGCGCCAGCGGGTGCTGCTGATCTGGGGCCGCGAGGACCGGGTCAACCCGCTCGACGGTGCGCTGGTGGCGCTCAAGATGATCCCGCGCGCGCAGCTGCACGTGTTCGGCGGCTGTGGCCACTGGGCGCAGCTCGAGAAGTTCGACGAGTTCAACCGACTGGCCGGCGACTTCCTACTCGAGGGAGGCAAGTGATGGGTATTCGTTCGCTCGCGTACATGCGCATCGAGGCCACCGACATGGCGGCCTGGCGCGAGTACGGACTGAAGATCCTCGGCATGGTCGAGGGCAAGGGCACCAACCCGGACGCCCTGTACCTGCGGATGGACGACTTCCCGGCTCGACTGGTGATCGTGCCGGGCGAGAAGGACCGCCTGCAGGTCTCCGGCTGGGAGACCGCCAACGCCGCTGAGCTGCAGGACATCCGGGACCGGCTGTCCGGGGCGGGGGTGCCGTTCAAGGAGGGCACCGCCGACCAGTTGCAGGACCGTCGTGTCGTCGAGATGATCGCGTTCGAGGACACCTCCGGCAACACGCTCGAGGTGTTCCACGGCGCGGCGCTCGAGCACCGTCGGATCGTCAGTCCGTACGGCCACAAGTTCGTCACCGGCGAGCAGGGTCTCGGGCACGTCGTGCTCACCACCAACGACGACGACGCGTCGCTGCGGTTCTACCGTGACGTGCTCGGCTTCAAGCTGCGCGACTCGATGCGACTGCCTCCGCAGATGGTGGGCCGGYCCGCGGACGGGGAGCCCGCCTGGCTGCGCTTCCTCGGCTGCAACCCCCGGCACCACAGCCTCGCGTTCCTGCCGATGCCGAACCCGACCGGCATCGTGCACCTCATGGTGGAGGTGGAGAACTCCGACGACGTCGGACTCTGCCTGGACCGGGCGATGCGCAAGAAGGTCAAGATGTCCGCCAGCCTCGGCCGGCACGTCAACGACCTGATGCTGTCCTTCTACATGAAGACCCCGGGCGGGTTCGACATCGAATTCGGTTGCGAAGGACGCGAAGTCGAAGACGACTCCTGGATTGCGCGGGAGAGCACGGCAGTGAGCCTGTGGGGTCACGACTTCACGGTGGGAATGAAGTAGATGGGTTCCCCCGAGGTGGCGCCCGGGACTGCCGCGGAGATCGATCCGCGGCAGTTCCGCACGGTGCTCGGCCAGTTCTGCACCGGCGTCACGATCATCACCACGGTGGACGAGGGCGAACCCGTAGGGTTCGCCTGCCAGTCCTTCGCGGCGTTGTCGTTGGATCCGCCGCTGGTGCTGTTCTGCCCGACCAAGGGTTCGCGTTCCTGGGCGGCGATCGAACGCAGTGGCACGTTCTGCGTCAACGTCCTCGCCGAGGAGCAGCAGTCGGTGTGCGCACGCTTCGGCTCGCGTGAACCGGACAAGTTCGCAGGGATCGACTGGACGGCTTCACCTCTGGGGTCGCCGATCATCGACAAGTCGTTGGCTCACATCGACTGCACCGTGGAGACCGTGCACGACGGCGGCGACCACTTCGTGGTGTTCGGTCGGGTGCATTCGATGAGTGAGATCAAGACCGAGCGGCCGCTGCTGTTCTATCGTGGGCAGTACACCGGAATCGAGCCGGACAAGACGGTGCCTGCACCGTGGCGTGACGATCTCGAGGCATTCCTGACCACGACAACAGAGGACACCTGGCTCTAGGAGTTCCACCGAGGAAGGTGTCCTCTCGCACCAGAAGGACGGACACTTCAGTGCATGATCCGCGCGCCATGAGACATCGAGTGATCTTGGCGCAGGCGGTGATCGGGGTGCTTGCAATTCCCGTCGCGCTGACCGCGCCCGCTGCCGCCCAACCGGCAGCGGGCGCGGTGCATTCGGGGGTTGTGCAGGCCCGTTCGTGCGCCAACCTGGGCGTCACCATCCCCCTGAGCCCGGAGCAGGCCGGCCGCGCCAGGGCGGTGCTCCCGGAGGGTTTCGCCCTCGCAGCGCTGCCCACGATGCTCGTCGAGACCTCGACCTGCGAGGGGGCGAGCGTGAACGACACCGAGATCGGGTCGTTCCACCTCTCCGAGGCCGCACTTTCCGTCGAGCCCCCGCGGGCCGTCAGCTCACCGCGACTGGGCGAGGTGATGGCCGAGAACATCTACATGCTCTCCCAGTTGGATACGAACACGGTTCTGTCCGAGTACAAGTCGGGCCTCGGATATCGGTCGGAGGTCACCGACATCGCGCTTGACCTCGGCGCACCCGACGCGATCGGGCGCCAGGCGTCCGCCTCGGCGGGCGGCACCATCGCGCCGACCACGGCGACCGCACAGTTGACGCCGTCGCTGCTGCCGGATGCGGTGCGCGTCCCGAATCCCGGCATCGTCTACAAGCTGTGGACCCGAGACAGCCAGGGCCGCAACGTGGTCACCACGAACGCCAACATGACGATCAACCGTCCGGCCGCGGGGGTCGGGACCGTCACGGTGGCGGAGGGCACGGTGCTGCACCGGATCCTCGGCAGTGACACCGCAACCGGTGTCGCCTTCTCCGGTCAGGCGGAGAGGTTCGTCAACGACACGTTCGTCTTCCCTGCGGGGTAGCGCGCGGATCGATTGCCCACCAACCCCGAAGGGCCCCTGCGATGCAGGGGCCCTTCGGGATTCGCGGGGCACCCGCGGGCGTCAGGGTTCGGACGCCGACGGTGCCCCGAGGTCGCGGCCTACCCGACGGTGAACTCGCCGGAGACGCCGCTGAACGACGACACCGTCCCGGATCGGTCCTTCTGGTCGCCGAAGAGCTGAACCCGGTAGGTGCCCGCCTCCGTGTCGGCCGGGACGTCCCAGGTGATCCGGGCGACCGAGCCGTGCTGGCCCTCGCGGCGCCAGCGGTACTTGGTGGACCAGGAACCGTCGTCGGCCACCCGCACCCAGTCCGCACCCTCGCGCCGCTGGATCTCGAGGAAGGTGCCGTTGCGGCGCTGGTTGTTCTTCGGGTGCCCGGTGACGAACTCGACGGCCACCTCGGTGCCGGGCGCCGCATGCGCGGCGGGCGGCACCAGCACGTCACCGTAGGCGTGACCGGCCACCGGCTCGTCGAGGTCGACGTACTGCACGGCACCGGGCTGGACCGCCGAGAGGTCTCGGGGAGCGGGTCCGCGCGGTACCTGGGCGCCGGTGCGCAGCGCGGCCGCGAGCGCGGCGTAGCCCTGCTGGTAGGCCGGCAGCGTGTACCTGCCGAACAGCGTGGAGCCGCCCTCGTACTGCTGGGAGTCGTACTCCTCCGGGGTGGTGCAGTAGCTCGAGTAGGAGTTGGCGTAGCCCTGGAAGATCACGTTCTCCAGCGGGACCCCGAGTTCCTCGGCGACCGTCCGGCGGATCCGCAGCCCCGAGACGATGGTGTACTCGGCCGGTCCGCCGACCACGTAGACGTCGCCGATCCGGATGATCTGGATCTTGAGCACGTGCGGGACCCAGCCGTCCGGGGGCAGCAGCCCGACCGGGACCACCACCAGCTTCGGCGCCTGCGCGTCCGCGAGCCACTGCGGGGTCGGCATGTCGGTGCCGCCGAACGCGTCGATGATCGGGTTGCGGGTGCCCTCGGGGAAGATCGGGATGGCCGGGCCGTCCTCGGTGCTGCCGGCGGCCATGGCTGCGCCGATGCAGGCGGGGGAGGTGCTCTGCGGGGTGCCGTCCGGGGTGAACCGGCCGTCGACGCGCTGAGCGGCCATGTCCAGGTACATCATCCGGCTGTCCACGGTGAGCTTCGACAGGGGTGCCGCGTCGCGGAAGGCGGTACGCGCCGCCGCCAGCTGGCGCTCGCCGATTATCCGGGCATTCTCGAACTCGTCGTCGGTCGGACCGTGTCCGGGCTCGAGGTCGAGGTTCGGGGACATGTCGCCGGCATTGGTCTGGGGGAAGCATGCGACGAAGTCCGGGGCGCCGGCGAGGTAGTCGACGCCGGCGACGTCGTGCTCCCAGAAGTAGGCGGCTGCACCCTTGTTGTCGCCGGAGATGAGCAGGTTCTCGTTTGTCAGCGACGCGCAGTGGGTGGGGAACCAGGCGATGCCGCCGACGTTGGTGTCGGCCTGACTGATTCGGAGCACCCGCATCGCGGTGTCGATGCCCAGAGGGTAGTAGTCCTTGTCCGCCTGCGGGTTCCGGTCGAAGGCGGCACGGGAGCGGTTGACCGAGGCGTCGGCGAGCGTGCTGCGGCCGTACGCGAGTGCGCCCGGGGCGAGGTTCTCGTGTGCGGCGGCGACGGCCTCGACGATGCCGTCGACCTCGGCCTGGAAGGCCAGCGGCTGGAACCCGAGGGTGGCCAGGCTGTAGGCGTAGTCGTGACTCGAACCGCCGCAGGCCGCGTGCGAGTGCACGGCGGTGAGCATGACGTTGCGCTCGGTGTAGCGGTCGCCGTAGCGCTCCGCGAGCCGGGCCAGCACGGCGTCGTGCACGGACTGGAAGATCATGCAGGTGTCGGTGCAGGCGTAGACCACCCGGTTGTCCTGGGCGTCGGCGAACACGTATGCGCGCACCCGGGTGCGCTGGTGCAGGCCCTCGGCACGCTGGGAGAACTCGGAGTAGCCCATCATGCCGTTCTCGGCGATGGGGCCGGTGACGTCGGACAGGCCGACGCCGACGCGGAAGCCGCCGGCGGCAGGCGCCGTGCGCGCCCGCTCGGCCGGGCCTTGTTGAGCTGCGGCGGCGTGACCCGCGCTCAGGGCTGCGAGCGCTGGTGCGGCCGCCGCCCCGGCGAGCACGCTGCGTCGACTGATCGTCACCACGGATTCCTTTCGGAGACAGGAGGAGCGCCGAACTGGTCAAGCGTCCAGTGAGACAGCACACACGAATCGGCGCCGGATGGCAAGGGCTGACGACCTTCTGCCGGGCGGTCGATCCGTCTAGGATTGACGGTGCTGAACGAAGTTCGAGGTGAGGAACTCGCCAGCGATCGCCGGACGAGGTGGGGTAGCGGCGACACAGTCGTGCTGTGCCGACTGTTCGGGGGATGAAACTGGCCGGGCTCCGGGTGGGTGGCTGCGCGGACCGTCGCGCGCGACCCGTGCAAGCGCAGCAAGCAGCAGAGCACGACAAGGCAAGGATCGCTGATCATGCCCAAGACACTGAAGACCGAGGAATCGATCGTCATCGAACGTCCGCTGGCGGAGGTGTTCGCCTACCTCTCGAACCCCGAGAACGGGACGGCGTGGAACAGCAACGTCATCGACTACAAAGTGATCTCGGGTACCGCCGATGAAGTCGGTTCTGTGACAGAATTTTCTGCCAAGGTTGCAGGCCTCCGCCTCGAGGCGACGGAGGAGCTCACCACGTACGAGCCCAACAAGCGACTTCAGTGGCGTTCCAAGGAGTCGAGAATCGGCTACACCCGGGAGTTGGACTTCGACAGTGACGGCGACGGCACTCGGGTGACCTTCCTGCAGGAGGCGGAGGCTGGCACAGGCCTGTTCAAGTTCGCCGATCCCATCGTGCAGAGGCTCTACATGCACGATGTCCGGGGCAATCTGGAGAAGGCGAAGACCATCCTCGAGTCCTGACGGGGCGCAGGGTCCCGATTCGTCACACCGTCCGGGCGTCCCCGAACGTCATCTTCAGGTCGGGCATGGACGAGGTCATCATGGCCCGCCGCGGCAGGCCGAGCGTTCGCAGTTCGTCGGCGATCGGGTGGCTGCCCAGATGCAGTTCCGCGCCGCCGATCCGGGACCGGACGCCGCTGGGGTTCATGTCCCACGCGGTGTGCCGGGTGACGCCGTCGAGGTGTGTGTACGCCTCCAACGAGGTGTTGGTCCCGGAACCCGGCAGCGGCACACCCGGTTTGACGGTCAGCCCGGCGATCAGCCTGCCGTCCTGACTGACCGCGGCGCGCTTGACCTTGCCGGTGTGGTCGGCGTCGAAGTCGGCGAGAACCTTGGGGAACCCCCAGATGCCGCGGCCGGCGGCCATGGTGAACTCCCCGTCGACCGGGAGCTGGTGGATGAGGGTGCCCGCCCTGCCCGTCGCCAGGGCCTTGAGGTCCTGCGTCACCGAGCCGCCCCGGACGCGGTGGTCGCGGACCATGAACGCCACGCCGAACTCGTTGTACGGGCCGAGGTCCCCGTCCACGTAGTCGACGAAGACCAGCGCGCAGATGCCGTGGCCGGGCCGGTACTGCAGGACCTCGAGCCCGGTGTGCCCGATCAGGGACTGTGCCGCCCGGGTCGGCACGGAGTACATCGCCATGAAGGCGGACGCCTGGCGGACCTCGACCGGGATCTGGACCTGCCGGCCGAGGATCTCGTGGGAGGTCATGACGCGACCCGCCCGCAGTTCGTGCTCATCGAGACCGGACTCCCTCCGTTGTGCAACCTGTTCTACCACCGGCGGTGGGGTTTGGACAGGCCGTTCGCCTGCCGGGTCGTGTGGTCAGGCGCCCGTGGTGGGCGGAGTGGCCCACATGTGCGAGAGGAGCGTGAAGCTCGGGAGGTCGTCGAGGGAGACGAGCGACTCGTAGATGCGTTGGTACGACGTCTCGGCGATTCGCCAGTGCCCGTCGTCGTCGCGGTGGTACCGGTCGGCGTAGTAGCCGGCGCCGCGGATCACGCTGTTGGCTCCGGGCACGATCACCGTGTCCTCGAAGGCCCACGAGCCGGTCGCGTCGGAGCCGTCCACCGAGATCTCGGGATGGTTGGCGACGTGCACGGTCGTGACCGCGGGACCGAGCGCGTCGCGCATGAATCCGGTGAGGGCCTCTCGGCCCTCGAAGACCAGCGGTTCGGCGAGCGCGTGGGTGCCGTAGTGCGCGACGACGTTCTCCGACAGGGTGTCGGCGAACTCGTCCCACCGTTTCAGATCCAGCGTGCGGAAGTACCGGTATTTGAGCTGCCGCAGCTCGTCGAGTGCACCGAGCTCTTCGAGGGATCGGGGGGTCACTCGCGCAGCTTCTCACACGCGAATACCCGCGGCGGCGACTTCAGCCGATCCCGGTCTCGGCACGCAGAAGGCCGGCCCGGAGTGTCCGGGCC